>CAYQAF010000393.1:0-2864 GCA_964415375.1 uncultured Alcaligenaceae bacterium | reverse complement strand
CGCTGACGCGCTTCGGGCCTGATTCGCCCTCGGGGCGGCCCTTCGGGCTCATCGCTGCCTCAGCAGGAACAGGAACGCGGGGACGCCGAGTAGTGCCGTCAACACCCCGACCGGCAGCTCGACGGGTGCGACGATCGTGCGCGCCGCGGTGTCGGCGACGACGAGCAGCGCGCCACCGGCGATCGCGGCGGCGGGCAGCAGCAGCCGTTGGTCGTTGCCGAGGACGAGCCGCATCGCGTGCGGCACGACGAGGCCGACGAAGCCGATGCTGCCGGCGGTGGTCACGGCGGCGGCGGTTGCGAGCGCGGCGAGCGCGTGCAGCGCGAGGCTCGTCTTCGGCACGTCGACGCCCAGCACGGACGCTTCGCCCGGGCCGCGCGCGAGGGCGTTGAGGTCACGCGCCATGCCGAGTGTCATGGCCAGCGCGAAGGCGAGCACCGCGAGCGGCACACCAGGCGCTGCGGCACCGGCGAGGTCGCCGAGCAGCCAGTGGACGAGACCCTTGGTCTGTGCCGCGGGTGCGATTGCAAGAAGCAGGGCAACGACGGCACCCCATCCCGCGGCGACGACGACACCGGTGAGCAGGAGCCGCGTGGGTGCCCAGGCAAAGCGCTCCGCGTCGGCGCGCGCGAGCGAAAACACGATCAGCGTCGAGAGCAGCGCACCGGCGAAGGCAGCCGGCCCGGCCAGGGCGGCCACGCCCGCGACCGTCGTGCCGAGGGCGCCCACGGCCGCGCCGCCGGACAGCCCGAGCACGTAAGGATCGGCGAGCGGATTGCGCAGCAGCACCTGCATGAGCGCGCCGTCGAGCGAAAGCAGCGCGCCGACGGCAAACGCCGCAAGCGCGCGCGGCATGCGCAGGTCGCGCACCACGGCAGCCCCCTCGGAGCCGGCCCGGCCGGCGAGCGCGTCGAGCACGTCACGCGCGCTCACGGCCACGCTGCCGCTCGCGAGCCCGACGGCGAGGGCGAGCATCGCGATGACGACCAGCGCGGTGATCACCGCGAGGGCGCGTGGCAGGGTCAGATGGGCGCGCATCGCGTGCGGTGGGATGACGGCCGGCTCGGCGCAACGTCGAGCCTGACCCCGATTTCCGGCGGATTATAGGCGCGGCCTATAATTTCACGTTCCGGGCGGCGGCAGCACAGGACCCCGGGCACCCGGGAGACGATGAGCAAGGCCTTCACACGCGAGAACGATTCGCCGCAGGACGACGAGGACGACGTCGAGGCGCCGCCGTGGCCCTCGGGCACGCGCAATTACATGACGCCGGGAGGGTTCGCGCGCCTGAAATCCGAGCTCGACCACCTGGTGGCGCGCGAGCGTCCGGAGCTCGTCACGACGGTCGCCTGGGCCGCGAGCAACGGCGACCGCTCCGAGAACGGCGACTACCTCTATGGCAAGAAGCGCCTGCGCGAGATCGACCGCCGCATCCGCTTCCTGATCAAGCGCCTCGACCACGCCGAGGTCGTCGACCCCGCGGCGCCGCGCGAGCCCGATGCCGCCGAGCGCGTGTTCTTCGGCGCGACGGTGTCGATCCGCAACCAGCGCGGGGACGAGCGGCGGCTGTCGATCGTCGGCATCGACGAGACGGACACGACGCAAGGCTACGTCAGCTGGATCTCGCCGGTGGCGCGTGCGCTGCTGCGCGCGCGCGAGGGCGACACGGTGAGCGTCGCCACCCCGGCCGGCATCGAGGAGCTCGAGGTGCTCGAGGTCGCCTACCTGCCGCTCGCGACCGGCGGGGGCCGCGCGGCGGCCGGTGGTTGACGCTGCCTTCCGGGCGCTTCTATAGTGGGCAGGCGATGGATTCCGATCTGGACGAACTCGAGCGCAAGGTGGCGGCGTTGATCGCTTACGCGCAAGCCCTGCGCGAGGCGAACGAGACGCTGGCGCTCGCGCTCGGCGCCGCGCGGGAGCGCGAGCGCGAATTCGCGCAGCGCATGGAGGCCGCCCGCGGCCGCCTCGACGCGCTGATCGAGCAGTTGCCCCACTAACACTGTGCGCGCGATGGCCGCCAACACGCTGCAGCTCGACGTCACGATCCTCGGCCGCGAGTACCGGGTCGCGTGCGCCGAGGACGAGCAGGCGGAGCTCCTCGAGGCGGTCGCGCTGCTCGATGCGCGCATGCGCGAGATCCGCGACAAGGGGCGCACCGGTGGTGTTGATCGCATCGCGGTGATGGCCGCGCTCAACATCGCGAACGAACTCTTGCGCGAGCGCAAGAAGCCTTCACGCGCGGCAGGCCGTGCCATTGACGCTCCGGTCGCGCAGCGTAGAATCCGTGACATGGGCGAGGCGATCGACAAGGCACTCGCCAGCCAGGACAAGCTGTTCTGATCCACTTCCGGAATGGTCGCGGCCCGCCGCTGGCATTCGAGGAGCAACGGTTACACGGTCAATCCCTGCGGTGCTCGACAACTGCCGATAGCACTCCTTGAACCAATGCCTCTGGCAAGGTCGCTTGGAGTCCATATGTGAGCCTGTGTGCGTTCCCGCGTGGAAGCGCCTGACGGCTCCGGCTCGGCGACCACCTTGAACCCAGGTTCAGGGTGACGGCAGAACGGCACAGGCGGGGACCTTCAGCAAGGTTCCATGCGGCGGCAGCTCCGACGCGGGGACCGACGATCAGGCGCGGCGACCGATTCGAGGTCGCCGCGCCTTTTTCATGCGACATGCATCCGCGATGCGCCACTGGCTGATGAAATCCGAGCCGGACGAGTTCTCGATCGACGATCTCGTCCGATCGCCGCGGCAGGAGACTGCCTGGTTCGGCGTGCGCAACTACCAGGCCCGCAACTTCATGCGCGACCAGATGAAGGTCGGCGACCGCGCGTTCTTCTATCACTCGAGCTGCCCCGAGC
>CAYQAF010000392.1:0-2881 GCA_964415375.1 uncultured Alcaligenaceae bacterium | reverse complement strand
CGTCGGTCTCGCGGTCGCCGTAGTAGCTCGCGGGGTCGAACACCACCGGGGTGCCGTCGGCGAGCCGGCCGCCATTGCCCGCCCACAGGTCGCCGTGGAGCAGCGATGGCGCCGGCGCGTGACCCGCGAGTATCGCCGGTACGCGCGCGAGCAGGCGCTTGCCGTCGCGTGCGAGCCGGCCCCCGTGGCCATGGCGCTCGGCAAGCGCGAGCTGCGGTGCGAGCCGGCGGTCGCGGAAGAACGCCGTCCAGTCGTCGCCCCACGCGTTCTGCTGCGGCGTCATGCCGATGTGGTTGTCGCGATGCCAGCCGAAGCGCGTCCCCGTGGTCGCGTGCAGCGCCGCAAGCGCCCGGCCGAGCGTCGCGTCGCGGCCGCCGTCGGTGATGTCGAGCCACTCGAGTGCAACGAACGCGGCGTCCTCGGCCTGCGCGTTGGCGTACACCTGCGGCACGCGCACCGCGTGGGCCTCGCGCAGCGCCGCCAGCGCCTCGACCTCGGCGGACAGCATGTCGGCATGTACGGGCGCGGCCGCCTTGACGAAGAAGCGCGACGCGCCGATCGCGAGCGACCACACCGAGACGGACGCGTTGCGGCCGATCGCCGTCCACGCAATCGGGCCGTCGCGCGCGGCCGGGTCGTCGAGCACGCCCGGCGTCGCCTCGAGCGTCGCGACGAGCGTCTGCTGCCAGCGCGTCGCCGGGCCTGCCGCGTTCAAGGGCCGGCTCCGCTCACTTGCGCAGCACCTCGATGCCGCCGGCAAGACCGTCGAGCGTGAGCGGGAACATCCGGGAGCCGAGGAGCTGCAGCACGAGCTGCGTCGAGCGCGTGTACTCCCACGCGCGCGCCGGCTCGGGGTTGAGCCAGATCACCCGGCGGAAGTGCTCGAAGACGCGCGCAAGCCACGTCGCGCCCGGCTCGTCGTTGGCGTACTCGACGCTGCCGCCGGGCTGCGAGATCTCGTAGGGGCTCATGGCCGCGTCACCGACGAACACGACGCGCCAGTCGGGACCGTAGGTGCGCAGGAGCTCGAGCGTTCCGATCCGCTCGGCGCGGCGCCGCGCGTTGTCGCGCCACACCCAGTCGTAGACGCAGTTGTGGAAGTAGAAGTGTTCGAGGTGGCGGAACTCGGCCTTCGCGGCGGAGAACAGCTCCTCGCAGACCTGCACGTGCGGGTCCATCGAGCCGCCGACGTCGAGGAACAGCAGCACCTTCACCCGGTTGCGTCGCTCCGGCTGCAGCCGGATGTCGAGCAGTCCCGCGTTGCGCGCGGTCCCGCCGATCGTGCCCTCGAGGTCGAGCTCCTCGGCTACGCCCTCGCGCGCGAAGCGGCGCAGCCTGCGCAGCGCCAGCTTCATGTTGCGCGTGTTGATCTCGACGTCACCGTCCAGGTTGCGGAAGCTGCGCTCGTCCCAGACCTTGACGGCGCTCCGCGACCCGCCGCCGTCCTGCCCGACGCGGATGCCCTCCGGGTTGTAGCCGTAGGCACCGAACGGGCTCGTGCCGCCGGTGCCGATCCACTTCGAACCCCCGGCGTGGCGGCCGCGCTGCTCTTCCAGGCGCTGGCGGAAGGTCTCGAGCAGCTTGTCGAGGCCACCGAGCGCCTCGACCCGCCGACGGTCCTCCTCGGACAGGTGCCGCAGGAACTCCTTGCGCAGCCATTCCTCCGGGATGCCGGCACGAACGTCGAGCGCCGCCTCGACGCCGTGGAAGTAGCTCGCGAACGCGAGGTCGAAGCGGTCGAACAGCTGCTCGTCCTTGACGAGGCACATGCGCGCGAGCGCGTAGAAATCGTCGATCGACAGCGAGACGACGCGCGCTTCGAGCGCCTCGAGGAGCGTCAGGTACTCCCGCGTGCTGACGGGCAGCCGGTGCGACTTGAGGTGGAGGAAGAAGCCGGTCAGCACGGCATGCCGTCCCGCGAACGCCCCCCGCGGACGACACTGCAGGCGCCGTCGGCCGTCACCGGGCGCCGACCGCCCGCGGGGCCGCTAACTCTGGCCGGAATCGGGCTGGGGCGAGGTCGCGGCATCGGTGCCCTCCGGATGCTGCTCCTCCTGCTTGCGCTTCTGCTTCTCTTCCTTCTTCTGCTTCTTCGCAGCTTCCCGCTGGCGCTTCTGGAATGCGTAGTTGGGCTTGGCCAATTGGACGTCCTCGGCTGGAGATGGGATGTGCAGGCAGAAGTATGACATTTGCCGGCCCGGGGGCGGTTCGGCGTTCCGTCCTCAGCGCGGCCGGTCGAGCAGGTAGCGCACGTGCCGCCGCACCGCCGGCCACTCGCTTTCGAGGATGCTGTAGACGACCGAGTCGCGATACGTGCCGTCCGGCAGGATCATGTGGTTGCGGAGCACCCCGTCCCGCTTCGCGCCAAGCCGCTCGATCGCCCGCTGCGACGTCTGATTGAACGCGCTGGTACGGAACTCGACCGCGATCGAGCGCAGGCGCTCGAAGGCGTGTCCGAGGAGCAGCAGCTTGCACTCGGTGTTGGCGCCAGTGCGCTGCGCGCGCTTTGCGTACCAGGTGTGCCCGATCTCCAGGCGGCGGTGGCGCGGCTCGACGTTGCAGTAGCGCGTGCTGCCGATCACCTCGCCGCTCGACCGGTCGATCACCGCGAAGGCCATCGCGCCCTGGTGCTCGCGCATGCCGAGCGCCGCGCGGACGTACTCGCCGACGTGCTCGGGCGGCGGTACCGACGTGTACCAGAGCTGCCACAGGGCGCCGTCGGCGGCGGCGCGGGCGAGGCCCGCCTCGTGCCGGCGTTCGACCGGCTCGAGCACGACGTGCTCGCCGGCGAGCGTCACCGGCTCGATCCAGCCGGTCACGGGCGATTGGCGCGCGCCATGAACACGACGCGCTCGAACAGGTGCACGTCCTGCTCGTTCTT
>CAYQAF010000391.1:0-2914 GCA_964415375.1 uncultured Alcaligenaceae bacterium | reverse complement strand
GTTCCGCATCGCCAGCGGCGAGATGCTCGGCAAGGACCAGCCGGTGATCCTGCAGATGCTCGAACTGCCGATGGACAAGGCGCAGCAGGCCCTCAAGGGCGTCATGATGGAGCTCGAGGACTGCGCCTTCCCGCTGCTTGCCGACATGATCGGCACTTCCGATCCAAAGGTCGCTTTCAAGGACGCCCAGCAGGCACTGCTGGTCGGCGCCAAGCCGCGCGGCCCGGGCATGGAGCGCAAGGACCTGCTGCTCGAGAACGCCAAGATCTTCATCGAGCAGGGCAAGGCGCTCGACGCGGTCGCGGCGCGCGACATCCGCGTGCTCGTCGTCGGCAACCCGGCGAACACCAACGCCTACATCGCGATGAAGTCGGCGCCGTCGCTGCCGCGGGGCAACTTCACCTCGATGATGCGGCTCGACCACAACCGCGCACTGTCGCAGCTCGCGACCAAGGCCAACGTGCCGGTCGACTCGATCGACAAGGTCGCGGTCTGGGGCAACCACTCGCCGACGATGTACGCCGACTACCGCTTCGCGACCTCCGGCGGGCGCCTGGTCAAAGACATCATCGGCGACGAGAACTGGAACCGCAATGAGTTCCTGCCGAAGGTGGGCAAGCGCGGCGCCGCGATCATCGAGGCGCGCGGCCTGTCGTCGGCGGCATCGGCCGCGAACGCCGCGATCGACCACGTTCGCGACTGGGTGCTGGGCAGCGGCGGCAAGTGGGTGACGATGGGAATCGCGTCGGATGGCGCCTACGGCATCCCGAAGGACGTGATGTACGGCTACCCGGTGACCACCGCCAACGGTGCCTACACGATCGTCCCCGACCTGCCGATCGACGAGTTCTCGCGCGAGCGCATCAACTTCACGCTGAAGGAGATCGAGGACGAGCGCGCCGGCGTCGCGGGCCTGCTCGGCTAGCGACCTTCCGCGGGCCCGGGACGCGATGCGCGAGCGGAAGCCCCCGCACGAGGCCCTGCACCAAGGGCCGGCCGCGCTGCCCGCGCTGCCGGCCTGCGTCCACTACGCCGGCGCCGAGCGCCACCTGCGCAAGGCGCTCGACCTGCAGGCGGCGATGGGGCCGCGCTTCGACATCGCCGGCGACTGCGAGGACGGCGCCCCGGTGGGCGGCGAGCGCGCGCACGCGCAGATGATCGCCGGCCTGGTGGCGAGCAGCGCCAATCGCCACGGCCGCTTCGGCGCCCGCGTCCACGACGTCCTGCATCACGCGACGGATGCCGAGATCGACGCGCTGGTCGGCATTGCAGGCGATCGGCTCGCGTTCCTCGCGCTGCCCAAGGCGCGCGGGGCATCCGACGTCGCGGCGTTCCTCGCGCGCGTCGACGCCGCGCGCGCGCGCCACGGCGTGCGGCGCAGCATCCCCGTGTCGGTGCTGATCGAGACCCCGGGTGCGGTGCGCGAGGCTTGCGCGATCGCGGCCCTGCCCGGCATCGTGAGCCTCGACTTTGGTACGCTCGACTACGTCTCGGCGCACCAGGGGGCGATTGCGCTGTCGGCGATGGAATCGCCGGGCCAGTTCGACCACGCGCTCCTGCACCGTGCGAAGGCGGAGGTCGCCGCCGCGGCACTGGCCCATGGCGTGGTGCCGGCGCACGGCGTCACCCGCGCCCTCGACGACCCCGAGCAGGCGCATGCCGACGCCCGCCGTGCACGCGACGAATTCGGGTTCCTGCGCATGTGGAGCATCCATCCGTCGCAGATCGAGCCGATCGTGGGGGCGTTTGCGCCCCACGCGGGGGAAATCGCCGAGGCGGTTGCGGTGCTCGCCGCCGCACAGGACGCCGACTGGGCTCCGCTTGCCGTCGGCGGCAAGCTCCACGACCGCGCGTCCTACCGTTACTTCTGGAGCTTGCTCACCCGCGCCGAGGCGACCGGCGCCGCGGTGCCGGACACTGCGCGAGCGTGGCTTGCTGCTGCGGCGGCGTCGCGGGCATGACGATCAACCTGTACGACGCGCGCGACGGCGCGCGCCGGAAATGACCAAGCAAGGAAGGGAACGACCCCATGGCACACCAACTCTTCGACTCGCTCAAGGAACTGAAGCTCCCGTCCGGCGCGGCCGGACGCTACTACTCGCTGCCCGCGCTCGAGGCGGCGGGCGTGGGCAGGATCTCGCGGCTACCGGTGTCGATCCGCATCGTGCTCGAGTCGGTGCTGCGCAACTGCGACGGCCGGAAGGTCACCGAAGAGCACGTGCGCGAGCTCGCGCAGTGGGCGCCAACCGCGGACCGCGTCGACGAGATCCCCTTCGTCGTCGCCCGCGTCGTGCTGCAGGACTTCACCGGCGTACCGCTGCTCGCCGACCTCGCGGCGATGCGCAACGTCGCCGACGCGGCCGGGAAGAACCCCAAGGTGATCGAGCCGCTGGTGCCGGTCGACCTCGTCGTCGACCACTCGGTGATGATCGACCACTACGGCACCAAGGAAGCGCTCGACCTCAACATGAAGCTCGAGTTCGAGCGCAACCGCGAGCGCTACGAGTTCATGAAGTGGGGCATGCAGGCCTTCGACACGTTCAAGGTCGTGCCCCCGGGCATCGGCATCGTCCACCAGGTGAACCTCGAATACCTGGCGCGAGGCGTACATCAGAAGGCGGGCGTCTACTATCCCGACACGCTGGTCGGCACCGACAGCCACACGACGATGATCAACGGCATCGGCGTCGTCGGCTGGGGCGTCGGCGGCATCGAGGCCGAGGCCGGCATGCTCGGCCAGCCGGTGTACTTGCTCACGCCCGACGTCGTCGGCGTCGAGGTCAAGGGCAGGCTGCCCGAGGGCGTGACCGCGACCGACCTCGTGCTGACCGTCACCGAAATGCTGCGCAGGGAGAAGGTGGTCGGCAAGTTCGTCGAGTTCTGCGGCGAGGGCGCGACCACGCTGTCGGTCCCC
>CAYQAF010000390.1:0-2918 GCA_964415375.1 uncultured Alcaligenaceae bacterium | reverse complement strand
AACAGGTGCACGTCCTGCTCGTTCTTGAGCAGCGCCCCGTGCAGCGGCGGGATGAACGCCTTCCGGTCCTGGCTCTTCAGCGCCTCCGGCGGGATGTCCTCGGCGAGCAGCAGCTTCAGCCAGTCGAGCAGCTCCGAGGTCGAGGGCTTCTTCTTCAGGCCGGGAACGTCGCGCAGCCCGAAGAACACCTCGAGCGCCTCGCGCAGCAGCTCGCGCTTCAGCGCCGGGTAGTGCACGTCGACGATGCGAGTCATCGTCTCGCGATCCGGGAAGCGGATGTAGTGGAAGAAGCAGCGCCGCAGGAAGGCGTCGGGCAGTTCCTTCTCGTTGTTCGAGGTGATGACGACCAGCGGACGGTGGCGCGCGCGCACCGTCGCTTGCGTCTCGTAGACGAAGAACTCCATGCGGTCGAGCTCGCGCAGCAGGTCGTTCGGGAACTCGATGTCGGCCTTGTCGATCTCGTCGATCAGCACGACGGTTGGGGCCTCGCTCTCGAAGGCGTCCCAGAGCACGCCGGGCTTGATGTAGTTGCCGATGTCCGCGACGCGCCCGTCGCCCAGCTGCGAGTCGCGCAGCCGCGACACCGCGTCGTACTCGTAGAGACCCTGCTGGGCCTTGGTCGTCGACTTGATGTGCCACTGCAGGAGCGGCCGGCCCAGCGCGCGCGCCACCTCCTCGGCGAGGAGCGTCTTGCCGGTGCCGGGCTCCCCCTTGACCAGCAGGGGCCGTTCGAGCGTGACCGCGGCGTTGACCGCGAGCTTCAGGTCGTCGGTGGCGACGTAGCTGTCGGTGCCTTCGAAGCGCATGGCGAGATGGTAGCTCAGCCGCCGATCGCCTGGATGATCCAGAGCGCCAGCATCCCGGCGGCAAGCGTGGCGAGGGTGCTGCGGGCGCGGAAGGCGACCACCGCCGCGACGAGTGCGGCGACGACCCGCGGGCTCAGCGGCTCGATGGTGCCGGACGGCATCACGACCATCGGCACGATCAGGGCGGTCAGCATCGCCGCCGGGACGAACCGCAGCGCCCGCGCGAGGAGCGGCGGGATCGAGCGCCGCGCGAAGATCGCGATGAACGACAGCCGCGACGCGTAGTTGAGCGCGCCGACCAGCACGATGATCGCCCACAGCTTCAGCGCGCCTTCCATCGCTCCCCTGCGAGCTCGGCGAGCGTGCCGGCGACGATGCCCAGCACGCCGGCCACGACCAGGTTGAGCTTCATCGGCAGCGCGCCGAAGGCGAGCACGGCCACCGCGGCGACGAGCGCCGCCGTCACGTTCGGCGCGGTGCGGAACAGCGGCGCCACGAGCGCGATGAAGCACAGGGGCACCGCGAAATCGAGCGACCAGGACACCGGGATCAGGTTGCCGGCGAAGTAACCGGCGAGGTTGGTCGACTGCCACGTGGTCCACAACGCGACCCCGCACCCGAGGAAGTAGTGCGCACCCCGCCGCGGATCGTGCGTCGCGTTGAAGCGTCGGATCGCCGCGGCAAACGCCTGGTCGGTGAGCAGGAAGGCCAGGCCGCGCTGCCAGCGCGGCGACAGCGACGCGAGGTGCGGCGCCATCGCGGCGCTGTACATCAAGAGCCGCAGGCCGAGCACGAAGCAGGTGAGGACGACGATCGCGAGCGGGGCGCCGGCCGCGTAGAGCTGCAGCGCGAGGATCTGCGCGGCGCCGGAGAAGATGATCGTGGAGAGCCCGAACGCCGCGAGCGCGTCGGCGCCGGCCGCCTGTGCGCCGACACCGCAGACCAGGCCGAAGGGAATCAGGCCGATGCACGCGGGCAGCATCTCGACGAAGCCGGCACGGAAGTCCGGCGAGGCAATCAGTTGTCGCACCCGGGTCACGTTGAGCAGGGCGGTTCGGGAACACGAGGCGGAGGCCGTGATGGCGCCCGGCGCCGATGGTACGCCATCCCCTTGGCAGCCTCGCCGCTCACGGCGAGGTCGACCGCCGACCGCCGCGGTCGGCACGGCCGATCGGCGTCCGGCAGCGATTCGTCGCGGATTCGGCACGGTTCGTCGCACGCCGGTTGCCCGCCCACGGCACGCTTCGCAGAATCCGCTCCACCAACCCGAACAAACGGGGAATCTGCCTCAATCCGAACGCCCCGATCGCCGCATCGAACCACCGCACACCCAACGAAGGAGGCCCCCATGAACCGCTACCAGCCCAACGCCCCCCGCCCGCTGCTCGGGCTTGCCGCGACGGCGCTCGCGGTGGCGACGCTGTCGATCGCCGTCGTGATGCCGTCGATCTCGCCGGCCGCCGCGGAACGCGCGCTGACGTCCGCTCACGTCACCGAGGCGGTGCGCATCGAACCCTCGCGCATCGAGGTGTTCGGCACGCGCGCGACGGTCATCGCCGACGACCGCGCCGCCGAGCGTCCGTCGACCTGATCGTTTTCCGCGGGGGCCCGAACGCGCCGCGCGGCACGCCACAACGCAGGACGCAAGACGCCGGGCGACGCTCGGCGTCTTGCATTGCGGGGTCAGCCTTTGACGCCGCCCGCGGTGAGCCCGCCGACGACGCGCTCCTGGAACACCGCGATGATGATGCAGATCGGCACGATGGCGATGATGAGCGCCGCGGAGATGAGCGGCCATGGGAACGCGAACTCGCCCTGGTAGAGCGTGATGCCGACGGATAGCGTGCGCATGTTCACGCGGTTCATCATCGTCAGCGCGAGCAGGAACTCGTCCCAGGCGTTGACGAAGGCGAGGATCGCGGCGGTGAACACGCCCGGCGCGGACAGCGGGATGATCACGCGGAACAGCGCGCCGACCCGCGAGCAGCCGTCGACCATCGCCGCCGCCTCGAGGTCGGGCGGGATGTCCTGGAAGAAGCTCGCCATCACCAGCGTGCACACCGGCAGCGACAGCACCGCGTAGGGCAGGATCAGCGCCAGGTAGGTGTTGAG
>CAYQAF010000389.1:0-2923 GCA_964415375.1 uncultured Alcaligenaceae bacterium | reverse complement strand
CATCCCAGGAACCCGTGCCCCCGATCGACGCGGAACCCGAGCCACCCACTCGACCCTGAGGTTCTGTCGTCGCACCGCATCGCGCTGTCAACCGGGTCGTGCGCGCCGCGTTGTGGGCTGGCCGCCGAGAGATCGCGGCTCGAAGCAATGGGGAGGGCGAGACAGACGCACGACGACCTCTGCCTGTTCCTCGACGAGTTGCCCGCGTGCGCGCCGACGTGCGCTCGTTCATCCACCACCTTCCCGACGCGCTCGAGCGGCCGGTGCCGCTGGCGCCGGTGCCGTTCTCCACGCCCCGCGCGTGGGCGCTGTTCTCGCGCTTGCTCGACCTGGCCGAGGGGTCCGGCATCCTCAACAGGGAGACGCGCCGCGCGCTGGTTCATCCTCGACTGCATCCCCCGGCGCGTGCGCGACGAGCGGCTCGAAGGCGTGTCCGCGCGCGCGGTCAACCGGTTCCTGAACAGCCTGTCCCCGGAACACCAGCTCACCGTGCTCACCGAGCTCGTCGCGCGCTGGGCTGCGCATGGTCACCGCGTGCTGGTGATCACCGATGGCGACGTCCTCTATCCCGACCAGCCCCCGCCCTACGACGTGCTATGGCTGCTGCCGTCCGGCACCGTTTTCCCGTTCACGCCGCGCTACGGCCGCGTGGTGAGGATGGACTGATCCGCCGACCCGCAACCCGAGCGAGCCCCCCAAGATGGTGCTCCAGGAACTCGTCGCGCATCTTGATCGCCGCGGCCGTCTTTCGCCGGCGCAGATCCGGCGCCTGCTCGAGCAGGGTTTTCTCGCCGCGGATGCACCGGCGAACATGGTCGATTTCGCGCAGCCGGTCGGCGCGACCTACTACTTCCGCGTCACGGGCGAATCCAACGGCCCCTGCTGGGGAACGGACGTCTACACCGGGGACACGTCGATTGCGGTCGCCGCCGTGCACATGGGCCTCGTGAAGGGCGGCATGTCGGCGATCGTCAGGATCGAGGCGGTCTCGCCACTGACGGAATTCCAGGGATCGGCGCGTCACGGGGTGACGAGCCACGACTTCGGACGCTACGGCAGCGCGTACCGGCTCGCCGCCGTCTAACCGGCCCCCGCCTGTGGCGCGGGCATCGACCCGGAGGGTCAGTTCCTGCGGCGCGGCGCCGCGGACGGTCCGCGACCCTCGAGGTGGCGGAACGTGATCCGTCCCTTGCTCAGGTCGTAGGGCGACAGTTCCAGGGACACCTTGTCGCCGGCGATGATGCGGATGTGGTGCTTGCGCATCTTGCCCGCGCTGTAAGCCACCAGGCCGTGCCCGTTTTCGAGCGTGACGCGATAACGGGAGTCGGGCAGCACTTCCACCACGACGCCATTCATTTCGAGCAGTTCTTCCTTGGCCATCGATATCCTTGAAGGCGTTTCGGAAACGACAAAGCCCGGCACGAAGCCGGGCTTGTCCTGGGGCTTCGGCGGTGCGGCTGTGCCGCCGCGCCGCAACGCGCGTTCAGTCAGCCGCGCGGATGTTCGCCGCCTGCAGACCCTTCGGGCCCTTGACGACGTCGAAGCTGACCTTCTGGCCTTCCTTCAGGGTCTTGAAGCCCGTGCCCTGGATCGCCGAAAAGTGCGCGAAAAGGTCCTCGCCGCCACCGTCCGGCGTGACGAAGCCGAAGCCCTTGGAGTCGTTGAACCACTTCACCGTGCCTGTTGCCATGTCTTGATCATCCTTGAAACAAAATAAAAAAGGGGATTGCCCCTACTGGGGGCGAAGGTCAAGACGTGATGGGAATTGAGGCACCGCGGAACCGCGGGGCCGGACAACGACAACACAGCTTGAAGATCGCGGCGTGCACTATGCACGGGAATCGCCCGGTTGGCAACCGAAATCTTTCGGGCGGTTGCGGATACGCGCGCCGGATGCCTGCTGCGGCAGGTGCGCTACGCTGGGCGACCCCGAGGGGAAATCGGCATGACGGCCCTCGCCGCATGAGTCCTGCTCGGCGTCGCCGCCGGCGATCGGGAACTCAGACGTCGAGGTTGCGCACGCCGAGCGCGTTGGTCTCGATGAACACGCGCCGCGGCTCGACCTCCTCGCCCATCAGCCGGTCGAAGATCTCGTCGGAGGCGATCGCGTCCTCGATCTGCACGCGCAACAGGCGGCGGACCTTCGGGTCCATCGTCGTCTCCCAGAGCTGCTCGGGATTCATCTCGCCCAACCCTTTGTAGCGCTGGATCGAGACGCTGCCGCGCGCCTCGGCGAGCAGCCAGTCGAGCGCCTCCTTGAACGAGCGCGCGAGCTGCTGCTTCTCGCCGCGCCGCACGAACGCGCCGGCCGACACGAGGCCTTGCAGCACCTCGGCGGCCGCGTGGATCTGCCCGCCGTCGCCGCTCGCGAGGAAGTCGGCATCGATCGCGGTGTAGTGCGGCGTGCCGTGGTGCGTGCGCGTGAGCAGCAGCCGCCACGACTCGGTCGCGGCGTCGTAGCGGGCCTCGACCTTCACCGCGGGGTCGGCGATCGCTTCCTCGAGGGCCGCCGCGCTGCGCTGCGCCGCCATCTCGGTCGCGAGATCGACCTTGGTGCCGCCGAGCATCGCGTACAGTGCAGCGGAGTCGATGATCCGGGCGGTGCGCTCGACGACGGCTTCGGCGAGCAGGTACTCGCGCGCGACGTTGCCGAGCGACTCCGGCGCAAGCGGAACGCGGCCCTCGCCGGGCACCAGCTCGGCCCCCTTCAGCGCCACCTTGAGCAGAAACTGCTTCAGCTCGTGGTCGTCCTTGAGGTAGACCTCCTCCCTGCCCTGCTTCGCCTTGTAGAGCGGCGGCTGCGCGATGTAGATGTGGCCGCGCTCGACCAGCTCGTGCATCTGGCGATAGAAGAACGTCAGGAGCAGCGTGCGGATGTGCGAGCCGTCGACGTCCGCGTCGGTCATGATGATGATGCGGTGGT
>CAYQAF010000388.1:0-2929 GCA_964415375.1 uncultured Alcaligenaceae bacterium | reverse complement strand
GCACCACGACGCCGGGCTGCAGCGGGAACGGCGTGATCACCAGCACGTCGAGCGGGTCGCCGTCGTCGGCCAGCGACTTCGGCACATAGCCGTAGTTGCATGGGTAGTGCATCGCCGTGCCGATGAAGCGATCGACGAACACCGCGCCGGTCTCCTTGTCGACCTCGTACTTGATCGGGTCCGCGTGCGCGGGGATTTCGATGATTACGTTGAACTCATCGGGAACGTTGCGGCCGGCGGGTACGTTGTCGAGGCTCATGACGATGGTCCTGTGAGGAGACGCGATTCTACTGACCGCGGGTCGCGCGCCGCGAGCGGGTTTGAGCGCACCCCGGTTTGCTCAATAATCGGGCGTCAGGGACACAGGGAGGCGCGCCATGGACGGCGGCTGGACCGCGACCAACGGGTCGCACCATTTCATCGACAACCGCTGGGTCGCGTCGGCGACCGGACAGGCGATCGACGTGGTCGATCCCTCGGACGGCAAGGCGTTCGCCCGCATCGCGCGCGGCACCGCCGCCGACATCGACGCGGCCGTGACTGCGGCACGCCGCGCCGTCGGCGAGGCGCTCGACGGACCGTGGGGCCGCATGACTGCCACCGAGCGCGGGCGACTGCTGATGAAGCTGGCGCAGGCCGTCGCCGACCATCACGAGGAACTGGCCCGGTTCGAGTCGCGCACGACCGGCAAGCCGCTGAAACAGGGGCGCGCCGATGCGACCGCGATCGCGCGCTACTTCGAGTACTACGCCGGTGCGGCCGACAAGCTGCACGGCGAGACCATCCCGTACCAGGCCGGCATGACGGTGTTCACGATCCGCGAGCCGCACGGCGTGACCGGGCACATCGTGCCGTGGAACTACCCGCTGCAGATCTTCGGCCGCAGCGTCGGCGCCGCCCTCGCCGCCGGCAACGCGTGCGTGGTGAAACCCGCGGAGGACGCGTGCCTGTCGTTGCTGCGCGTGGCCGAACTCGCGGCCGAGGCCGGCTTTCCGGAAGGCGCGCTGAACATCGTCACGGGGTACGGCGCCGAAGCCGGCGCGGCGCTGTCGGCGCATCCCGGCATCGATCACATCTCGTTCACCGGTTCGCCCGTCACCGGCACCGCGGTCGCGCAGGCGGCCGCGAGGCATCACTGTCCGGTCACGCTCGAGCTCGGCGGCAAGTCCCCGCAGATCGTGTTCGACGATGCAAGCCTCGAAGACGTGGCCCCGGTCGTGCTGAATGCCATCGTGCAGAACGCCGGGCAGACGTGCTCCGCGGGCAGCCGCCTGCTCGTGCATCGGCCCGTCTACGAGGCGCTCGTCGAGCGCGTCGGCAAGGCCATGGCGGCGCTGCGCGTGGGCCCCGCCCTCGCCGACCTCGACGTCGGCCCGCTGATCCGCCAGAACCAGCTGCAGCGCGTCTGGGACTTCCTGAGCCAGGCGCAGCGCGACGGCATCCCGATGGCGGCGCAGGGCCACGTCGACGAGGACGCCCCGCAGACCGGCTTCTACCAGGCGCCGACCCTGTTGCGCGACGTGCCCGCGAGCCATCGGCTCGCCCAGGAGGAGATCTTCGGCCCGGTGCTCGTCGCCATGCCGTTCGAGAGCGAGGAGCAGGCCATCGCGCTCGCCAACGGCACGCACTTCGGCCTCGTCGCCGGCGTCTGGACGCGCGACGGTGCGCGCCAGTTGCGGATGGCGCGCAGGCTGCGATCGGGCCAGGTGTTCGTCAACAACTATGGAGCGGGCGGGGGCGTCGAGCTGCCCTTCGGCGGCGTGAAGTCGAGCGGCTACGGCCGCGAAAAGGGCTTCGAGGCGCTGCTCGGATTCACCACGCTGAAGACCATCGCGATCCGGCACGGATAGCCGACGGCGCGCGCTGCGTCCGCTCAGCGCGCGCCGCCGGACAGCCGCAGGCCGACGCGACGCACAACGCCGTCGCCGGCCTGCCGCACCGTCAGCGTCAGGCCGCTCACGTCGAGGACGTCGCCCGCCGCCGCGCGGCGGTGCAGCCGGCGCGCCACGAACTCGGTGAGCTTCGTCGCAGGATCGGCATCCGCGGGCAGCGTCGCGCCGTAGTACTCGAACAGGTCGCCGATCGACGCCGACGGGTCGAGTGTGAGCTCGCCGACCGGCGCCGGCGGACCGAGCAGGACCTCCAGTTCCGGCAGCGCCGCCTCGGTCGCGATCACCGTGACGACGTCGCCCGGGCGCAGCCGCTCGGCTTCGACGATGCGATCGCCACGGCAAACTTCGACCAGGCGGACCTGCTCGGGCCACTCGATGCCCGCCAGCGGCCCCGCGGTCGCCTGCGAAGCCTCGTACACGCGGAACTGCACCACCTCGCGCGGCGGCTCGCCACCCTCCAGGGTGGCGCTCGACAGCGCCCGCGAGGCTGGCGGACGCTGCACGCCGGCCAGGCGCGCAGCGAAGCCCAGCGTGCTTCCCTGCAGCAGCAGCGACATCAGCGTGATCAGGAAGGCTATGTGGAACAGCGTCGAAGCCTGCGGCAGTCCGGCAAGCAGCGGGAACAGCGCGAGCACGATCGGCACCGCGCCGCGCATGCCGACCCAGCCGATGAAAGCGATTTCCCTGCGCGAATAGCGGAAGGGAAGCAGGCAGATCGCGGCGGCGAGCGGACGCACGACCAGCATCAGAGCGATCACGACGACCAGCACCTCGGCGGTCACGACCGTCAGCAGTTGCGCGATGTCCGTGATCACGCCCAGCAGCAGGAACATCGTGGCCTGGGCGAGCCACGCAAAGCCGTCGCTTACCCGAAGCACGTCGACCGTCACGTGGCGCCGCTGGTTCGCCACGATCATGCCGGCGAGGTAGATCGCCAGGAAACCGCTGCCGCCGAGCACGCTTGCGACCGCAAAGACGACGAGGCCGCCCGACTGGATCAGCAGCACGTACAGGCCCTCGCTCAGCCGGATGCGCGC
>CAYQAF010000387.1:0-2932 GCA_964415375.1 uncultured Alcaligenaceae bacterium | reverse complement strand
TGGCGCCCGTTCAACGTGCCGGGATGGCGGAACTGGTAGACGCAGCGGACTCAAAATCCGCCGGTAGCAATACCGTGGGGGTTCGATTCCCCCTCCCGGCACCAAGTCGTCGCGCGCGGGGACTCTCGCGTCGGCGGGGCCGAGCGCTCGCACCGGCCGACGCGTCACCAGGCAAACCGATTCCGCATGCCCGCTCCGCTCACGCTGTCGGAATTCGACTACGCGCTGCCCGACGAGCTGATTGCGCAGGCGCCGGCGCGCACGCGGAGCGCAAGCCGGCTGCTCGACGTCGACGGAGAGGCGCTCCACGACCGCCGCTTCGCCGACCTGCCGTCGCTGCTGCGTGCCGGGGACCTCGCCGTGTTCAACGACACGCGCGTGATCCACGCGCGGGCGATCGGCCGCAAGCCCTCGGGCGGACGCGTCGAAATGCTGGTCGAGCGGCTCGTCGGCGATGACGCCGCGTGGGCGCAGCTACGGGCGAGCCACCTGCCGAAGCCCGGCGGGCGCGTCGACTTCGCGGGTGGCGCGCACGCGATCGTCGAGGCGCGCGAGGACCGTTTCTTCCTGCTGCGCTTCCACGGCGCCGGCCCCCTCCTCGACTGGCTCGAACGCCACGGCGAAGTGCCGCTGCCGCCCTACATCACGCGCCCCGGGGATGCCGACGACGCGACGCGCTACCAGACCGTCTACGCGCGCGCTCCCGGCGCGGTGGCAGCGCCCACCGCCGGCCTGCACTTCGACGAAGCGGCGCTCGCCGCGCTCGCCGCGCGGGGTGTGGGCAGCGCGTACGTGACACTGCACGTCGGCGCCGGGACGTTCCAGCCGGTCACGGCCGAGGACCTGTCGCAGCACCGCATGCACAGCGAGCGCTATGCGGTACCGGAGGCGACGGCTGAGGCGATCGCGACGACGCGCGCACGCGGCGGGCGCGTTCTCGCGGTGGGGACGACGACGCTGCGGGCACTCGAGTCGGCGGCCGACGCATCGGGAGAAATTTGCTCCGGGGCGGCCGAGACTGCACTCTTCATCACGCCGGGGTTTCGCTTCCGCGCCGTCGACCTGCTGCTCACCAACTTCCACCTGCCCCGCTCGACGCTGCTCATGCTGGTCTCGGCCTTCGCCGGCCTCGCCACGATCCGGGCCGCGTACGCGCACGCGATCGCGGAACGCTACCGGTTCTTCAGCTACGGCGACGCGATGCTGCTGCGCAGGACCGCCGCGAACCACGGCCCGGCGCGCGCCGGGGGCACCGGGTAAGCTTCGGGCGCGACCAGCGCGCCACGTTCCCCGTCAGTTTCCTACTCCCGCCCCGATGCGCTTCGAAGTCCTCGCCACCGACGGGCGCGCCCGCCGCGCGCGTCTCGAGCTCGCCCACGGCATCGTCGAGACGCCCATATTCATGCCGGTCGGCACCTACGGCAGCGTGAAGGCGATGGCGCCGAACGAGCTCCTCGAACTCGGCGCGCAGATCGTGCTCGGCAACACCTTCCACCTGTGGCTTCGTCCCGGCACCGAGGTGATCGGGGCGCACGGGGGCCTGCACCGCTTCATGGGCTGGCCGAAGCCGATCCTGACCGACTCCGGCGGCTTCCAGGTGTTCTCGCTGGGCGCGCTGCGCAAGGTGCAGGAGGACGGCGTGGCGTTCGCCTCGCCGGTCAACGGCGATCGCCTGTTCCTGACGCCCGAGCGCTCGATGGAGATCCAGCGCGCGCTGGACTCCGACGTGGTGATGGCTTTCGACGAGTGCACGCCCTACCCCGCGACCCGCGACGAAGCGGCACGCTCGATGGAGCTGTCGATGCGCTGGGCCGCGCGCTCGAAGGCGGCGCACGCCGGCAACCCGAACGCGCTGTTCGGCATCGTCCAGGGCGGCATGCACGAGGACCTGCGCGACGCCTCGCTCGCCGCGCTCACGGCCATCGGCTTCGATGGCTACGCGATCGGCGGGCTGTCCGTCGGCGAGCCGAAGGAAGAAATGCTGCGCGTCCTCGACCACGCCGCCCCGCGCCTGCCCGCGGAGCGTCCCCGCTATCTCATGGGGGTGGGCACACCCGAAGACATCGTCGCCGGCGTGCTCGCCGGGATCGACATGTTCGACTGCGTGCTGCCCACCCGCAATGCCCGCAACGGCTGGCTGTTCACGCGCTTCGGCGACCTCAAGATCCGCAACGCCGGCTACCGTACCGACACCGGCCCGATCGACCCGACCTGCGCCTGCTACGCCTGCCGCCACTTCACGCGCGCCTACCTCCACCACCTGCAGCGGGTGAACGAGATCCTCGGCGCCCGGCTCGCCACCGTCCACAACCTCCATTACTACCTGTGGCTCGCCGCGGGCCTGCGCGAGGCGATCCCCACCGGCCGGCTGGCCGCCTTCGTGACGCAGTTCCGCGAGGACCGCGCCCGCGGTGTGGCAAGCGCCGGCCAGGGTCCCGGGGCCGCCGGCGGGGGCGGCACCGGATGGTAGAATTAACGGTTACCGACCAACCTGCCCCGCACCGCCCGATCCGGGAGTGAGGGGCGATCGCGCCACCGCACCCGGGACGGGTGACGGGCAGGCGCCGCCACCGCAGGAGACTCGACGTGCTCATCAGCAACGCCTTCGCCCAGGGGACCTCCGCCACGTCCGGCGCGGACATCATGGCCTTCCTGCCGATGATCCTCATCTTCGTCGTCTTCTACTTCCTGCTGATCCGGCCGCAGCAGAAGAAGTCCAAGGAACACCGCACAATGCTCGAGGCGCTGCAGAAGGGCGACGAGGTGGTCACCGCCGGCGGCCTCGTCGGCAAGGTGAGCAAGCTCACCGACCAATACGCGTCGGTCGAGATCGCGCCGTCGGTCGAGATCAGTGTCCAGCGGCAGGCGATTCAGCAACTCCTGCCCAAGGGCACGATCAAAGCACTTTGACCCGACACGCCACGCGCGACGA
>CAYQAF010000386.1:0-2933 GCA_964415375.1 uncultured Alcaligenaceae bacterium | reverse complement strand
CGAGCGCGCGATCGTCGACTACCAGTCGGGCCGCCTGGCGGTCGCGAGCTGACGCACGTACGGGCGGATGTCGAGCAGCGGGCGCTCCGCGCAAGCCAGAGGTGCCTGCGTCGGTATTGCCCGGGTCGAACAGCGCGCCTTGCATTCCCTGGCCTCCCCGATGATCCGTCCCCGGCATCGCGCCGCTTTGCAGTATTGCGTGGTCAAGCGCGGACGCCGCCGCCGCTGCGATCGCCATAGAACCGTGCCTTGAGCCACTCCGTGCTCGCGACGTACAGCAGCGTGATGCCGGCCAGGGAAAATACGACGCCCGGGGGCAGCGGCACGAAGCCGAGCACGCTGCCATGAGGCAGGTCCGTAACGCGCCGATCCGGGGCGGGCGGGGCGCCCGCTCGTGAGCCGAATGCTGCGCCAGAACCCAGCCCCGGGAAATCGCGGCTGCCCACGATCGGAATGCCGCGCAGACCGTGCGGGTTCATGGCGTATCGCGGTGCCGCGATCATCCTACGTGTAATCCACTGTCGGCAGCCCGCAGCCGGCCAGCAGAATATCGGTCACCAGGGGCAGTGGCCCTGCCCGTCGTGCCCGAGGCGCCTATGAGTCACAAGCACGAAAGCCTGCTCAGGACGATCTTCCACGATCCGATCAGCGGCAATATCCATTGGCGGGAAATCGAGTCGCTGCTGCACCATGTCGGCGCGGAGATCGAGCCGCTCTCCGGGGCGCGCATCCGCGTCAAGCTGAACGGCGCGGAGGGCATCCTGCATCGGCCGCACCACGGCAATACGCTGGATCGCAGTGCGGTGCGGCACCTGCGCGAGTATCTGGCGCACGCCAAGATGACGCCCTCGCAGTACGAGGCGGCGCGGCAGGTCGCTCCACATTAGATCCGGCTAATACTTGCGGTCGCCGCGAATTTGACTTCAAATGCAGGTCAATCGCTGGCGCACTCCGGGGGAGCCATGGATCGTCGCAGATTCCTGTTGAATGCGTCGGGGTCCGTCGCGGGGGGCTTGCTGCTGCCGCGCATCGGGCTCGCGTCGACCGCCGATGAACTGCCGGCCGGCACGATTGCCCAGAGCGCGCTCGATGCGTTGCCGGGGAAACGGCCACTGATGCGGCGCACCTTCCGCCCGCCCAACTTCGAAACGCCGGTCGAGCTCTTCGGCCAGGCGTACACGCCGAACGACGCGTTCTACGTACGCTGGCACAGCGCCGTTCCGGAGGTGCCGCTCGCGGACTGGCGATTGCGGGTCGCCGGCCCGGGCGTGCAGCGGCCGCGCGAGTTCAGTCACGACGAACTGCGCCGCAAGTTCCGCACGACCGAGGTAGCCGCCGTCAACCAGTGCTCGGGCAATCGTCGAGGCCTGTTCTCGCCGCACGTCCCCGGCGTGCAGTGGGGCTATGGCGCCATGGGCAACGCGGTCTGGAGCGGCGTGCGGCTCAAGGACGTCCTCGAGGATGCCGGCCTGGCCGCGGGTGCGCTTGAAGTCGTCGCCGACGGTGCGGATGCACCGACGCTCACCGGCCCGGATTTCGTCAAGAGCCTGCCGATGTGGAAGGCCTTGGATCCGGACACACTGATCGCCTTCGAAATGAACGGGGAGCCGCTGCCGACCTGGAACGGTGCTCCAGCACGCATTGTGGCGCCGGGCTGGACGGCGACTTACTGGATCAAGGCCGTCACCGAACTCACTGTCAGCGATAAGCCGTTCGACGGCTTCTGGATGAAGACCGCCTACCGCGTGCCGAAAGGCTTGTTCGGCGCAAGTGGCTTCGAATCGCAGGATACCGAACAGAACTCGCCGATTACCGCGATCAAGGTCAATTCCCTGATCGTCTCGCCCGCGTCCGGTGCGACCCTGCCGCTCGGGCGACGGGCGGAAGTGATGGGCATCGCGTGGGACGGCGGCTCCGGAATTCGCAAGGTCGAGGTATCGCTCGACGGCGGGGCCAGCTGGCGCCAGGCGCGGTTCGGTCGCGACCTCGGCCGCTATGCGTGGCGACACTGGCACTTCGATTTCAAACCGAAAGCAGCCGGCTCTCAGTCGATCATGGTGCGCGCGCTTGCGCGGGACGGGTCCACGCAAGCGGAGCAGCTGATTCACAACCCGGCCGGTTACCACCACAATGTCGTGCAGAGGGCGGACTACCATGTGGCGTAGCAGCTTGGCGGCGCTGGCAATGTCGCTGGCAGCCGCGACGGTCGACGCGGACGAATCGACCATCCACCTCGCGCAGGCCGAGGGCGTCGAGCGAGTGCAGGCAGCCTGCGCGATCTGCCACAGTCTCGACTACATCGTGATGAATTCGCCGTTCCAGGACCGGGCTGGCTGGGAAAAGACCGTCACCAAGATGGTCAAGGTCATGGGCGCGCCGATCGCGCCCGAGGACGCTGCGATGATCGTGGACTACCTCGAGAAGCACTATGGCAAGGCGGCCGCGACGGCGGCCGCCCGCTAGCCGCGCGGGCCGGGTTGCCCCGCCCGATTCGCTCAGTAGAGCAGCGATACCAGCGTATAGCTCACGACGCCGACCAGCAGCGCCGAGAACAAGCCCACGCCGAGCGGCTTGAAGCCGATCTTGCGCAACCCCTTGATGCTGGTCCCGAGACCCACGGCCGCCATGGCGATCGCGAGGCAGTAGGTCGCCACCTGTTTCACGAAGCCGACGATCGCCTTCCACTGCGCGGGCTCGAGCACGCCGAAGGCTCGCTCGCCCATGTCGCCGACGGTGCGCAGCAGGCTCATCGCCGCGAAGCCGACGATGAACAGCGGGATCATCGTGTACCACTTGGGCGCCGCGCCACCTTCGGTCGAGCGACGGTGGTAGAACACCGCCATGATCGGAATCACCAGCAGCATGCTCAGGTTGCGCACCAGCTTGGTGACCGTGGCCACGTCGAGCGCCTGCGGGTCGCCAAAGGCTTCCTG
>CAYQAF010000385.1:0-2934 GCA_964415375.1 uncultured Alcaligenaceae bacterium | reverse complement strand
GGCGACGACACCGACCGGTTCACGTACTGGCCCTGGCGCATGTCGCAGGGCGGCGCCATGCTCGCGCCCGGCACGCCGGATGATCCCATCCAGTTCCTGGATGTGCGCGATCTCGCGCGCTTCGTGATCGCGTGCGCTACGACTCCGCATCGGGGCGTGTTCAACGCCTGCTCGCCGCCGGGCTTCGCCACGATCGGCCAGTTGCTCGAGACCAGCCGCGACGTCACCGGTGCCAGCACGAAGGTGCACTGGGCCGATGCCGAGTTCCTCAAGGCCCAGGGCGTGCTCGACGGACCCGGTCTGCCGATCTGGCGCCCGCCGGTCGGGCCAACGGCCGGCGCGGCGCTCGTCAGTTCGGCTCGCGCGGTCGCCGCAGGCCTGCGCTTCACGCCGCTCGAGGACACCGTGCGCGCCACGCTCGATTGGCATCGCGCGCGCCCGCCCTCGGAACGCGACAAGCTGCAGGCCGGCCTCACGCTCGAGGCCGAAGCCTCGCTGCTCGCCAAACTCCGGAACTGACTGGCCTCACCAAACGCCGCTATTCGGCATGCTCGTCCACGGCTCCTGCAACGGCAGCGCCGTGCCTTTCTGCAGCAACTCGATCGAGATGTCGTCCGGCGAACGCACGAATGCCATGCGCCCGTCGCGCGGCGGACGATTGATCGTGACGCCGTGGTCCATCAGGCGCTGGCACGCCGCGTAGATGTCGTCCACCTGGTACGCGAGGTGCCCGAACGCGCGACCGATGCCGTATTGCTCGGGATCCCAGTTGTAGGTCAACTCGACCTGCGCGGCGTCGTCGCCGGGCGCGGCGAGGAAGACCAGCGTGAAGCGGCCCTGCTCGTTGTCGTAGCGGCGCACTTCGCGCAGGCCGAGCGCGTCGCAATAGAAACGCAGGGACGCATCGAGATCGGTCACGCGAACCATCGTGTGCAGGTATTTCATCGATCGCTCCAGTTCGGCCGTCAGGCGTCCATGTTAGCGAGGTGGATCGCAGTTTGCGGTAGTACGGCTTCGGCCGGCCTTGTGCACGGACTGGGCGACCGGCAAGCTGCACCAAGTCCGCCCGATACCATGGAACACCTGCATGCGCGCGTACGCGACGCTGATCATCGCCCTCCTCCTCGCCTCCGGTGGCTGCACTGCAGCGCCGACGACCGGGGCGATGGCCGACGCCGCGCCGACCCAGCCGTTCAACGTGCTCGGTCCCGAGGACGCGCCCGTCGTCATCATCGAGTTCACGGACCTGCAATGCCCGTACTGCGCCCGCTTCGCGACGCAGACGTTCCCGCAGCTGCGACGGAATTACGTCGACACCGGGCGCGTGCGCTTTGCTTCCCAGGACCTGCCGCTGCCCTATCACAAGTTCGCGGTGCCGGCGGCCGTGGCCGCGCGCTGCGCCGGCGAGCAGGGCCGATTCTGGGAGTTCCGTGAGGCCCTGTTTTCGGCCCAGGCGACGCTCCGCGACGAGCCCTATGCCGGGCTGGCCCGGCAGTTTGGTCTCGATCTCGGCCAGTTCGCAGCTTGCCGCAGCGACGAACGCCAGACGGCCAGGGTCCTCGAGGGCATCGACCTGGCACGTGCCAATGGCATCACGTCGACGCCGACGTTCCTGATCGGCCGGCTGGTCGATGGCCAGTTCCAGGGCGACAAGATTTCCGGCGCGCAGCCGTATGAGGTGATCGCGGCGAAAATCGACGAGCTGCTCGAGGCGGTGCGCTGATTCGAACGCTCAGCCCAGCCCGAACGTCCGCAGGCCCAGGCCGCCGATCGCGGCCAGCGCGAGGATCCACGGCAGGTCGAGACGGGTCCGCGCGAGCAGGATCCAGACCGCCACCGCGAGCGCCAGCGCGCCCCAGGCCACTCCGCCTGCGAACCCTGCGGGCAGGATCACCACTCGCGCAAGCAGCACGCCCAGCGTCGCGATGATGCCGACGACGGCCGCAGTGATCGCGGCGAGGGCCGCCGCGATGCGCGGCTCGCGCGTGACACGCTCGAGGTGTGGCGCGCCCAGGAAGATGAACACGAACGACGGCAGGAACGTGGCCCAAGCTGCGAGCAGCGCGGCCAGGACCGCAGCCGTCGCAGGCTCGAGTGGCGCCGGATTGTTCCAGCCGGCCATGAAGCCCATGAATTGCAGCACGATGACCAGCGGGCCCGGAGTCGTCTCCGCGAGCGCGAGCCCTGCGACCGACTGCTTTGCCGTGACCCAGCCGAGGTCCTGCACGAGGTGCTGCGTGACGTAGCCGAGCACGGCGTAGGCACCACCGAAGGTGACGAGCGCCGCTTGCGTGAAGAACAGGTAGACGCGGCTCCACAGCGAGTGCGGCCCCAGGGCCGTGGCGACGGCGAGCAGTGGAACCAACCACAACACGACGCCGACCACGGCCACACGCAGCGTCTGGCCGGCCGGCTTCGACGACGTCGCCGCGATTCGTGCCGGCCGCGGCGCGCGCCAGGCCGCAGCGAGTCCCACCACTGCGGCGACCAGCACGATGACGGGAAATGGCACGCGCAGGAACTGCAGCGCAACGAACGCAGCCACCGCCAGCCCGACGTGCAGCGGAGTGCCGAGCGCTCGACGCCCGATCTGGATCAGCGCCTGCAGCACGAGTGCCACGACCGCGGCCTTCAGACCCAGCAGCAGTCCCTCGGCGGCCGGCACGCTGCCGTAGCTCGCGTAGAGCCACGAAAGGCCGAGCAGCAGCAAGATCGCCGGCACGATGAAGCCGAGGCCCGCGACCAGGCCGCCGCGAGTGCCGTGCAGGCGCCAGCCCAGGTAGATCGCGAGCTGCAGCGCCTCGGGGCCCGGCAGCAACATGCAGAAGTTGAGTGCGCGGGTGAAATGTCCGTCGTCGAGCCAGCGTCGCCGCTCGACCACCTCGCGGTGCATGATCGCGATCTGGCCGGCGGGCCCGCCGAACGAGATGAAGC
>CAYQAF010000384.1:0-2949 GCA_964415375.1 uncultured Alcaligenaceae bacterium | reverse complement strand
ACGACTATCTGTTGAAGCCCTTCGCGTTCGAGGAGGTGCGCGCACGCATCCAGGCGCTGGCACGCCGCCGCACGGACGACGCCTCACCGATCCTGGGCGTTGGCACCCTGAGCATCGATACGTCCACGAAGCTCGCGCGAGTGAACTCAACGGCCCTGCCACTTACGCCGAAGGAATATGCGTTGCTCGAGCTGCTGGTGCATCGTCGCGGACACGTCCTGAGCCGCCCCGCCATCTTCGAGCAGCTGTATGCGAGCGACAGCGACGCGTCGGACAAAGTCATCGAGGCGCTGATGAGCACGCTGCGAACGAAGCTGGCGCAGGCCGGCCTGCCGGACCTGATCGAGACGCGCCGCGGCTTCGGCTATGTGGTTCCGTGACCGTTCGCGCGTCTCGCTGGCGCGGCGCATCACGGCCGACCTGTCGGTCGGCTTGGTGCTGATGCTGAGCCTGAGCTTCTTCGGGCTCCACGCCGTCATCCGCCACGAGATCTATGCGATGCTCGAGTCCGATCTCGTGCTGCACCTGCAATCGCTGGCCGAGTTCGCGGCCGCTCACCCCGGCCGCGAAAGTGAGGTCGAGCTGCTGATCGAGTTTCGCTCGGCCGCGCACCAGGACTTCTTCCAGATCTGGGACGGCCGCGGGCGCACGCTGGCGCGCTCGGCATCGAGCACCGGACGCGACTTGCCGCGACCCACAGGGGAAGACCTCACCGGTCAGGCCGCCTACGTGGTGCTGTTGCCGGACGGGCACCGAGGCTTGGCGAAGGCTACCGTGATGCGCCTGCCCGCGCGCGACCTGCGCGGTGACCTGACGATCGTGGTGGCCAAGGAAACCGACTCGCTCGAACGCCTGGAGCGACGCCTGCATTGGGTCATGGCCCTGGTCGCGACGGCGACCCTGTTCGCTGGCCTGGTCGCCGTGCGGTACGCGGTCCGACGCGGACTGAAACCGGTGCAACGACTTGCGCAGCAGATTGCGCAGATCGATCCCCGGGCGCCGCACCGGATCGCACTCGCGACCGGTCCGCTGCCCGACGAGCTCGAACCGCTGGCCGAGAAGACGCTGTCCATCCTGGATCGGCTGCTGGCCGCGCTGGAGCGCGAGCGGCGGTTCTCCCGCAACGTCGCGCACGAGCTGCGCACGCCGCTGGCCGAGGTCCGCATGCTGGCGGATGTCGGCGCGATGGCGCAGACGACCGACGAGACGCAGGCCTCGCTGGTCGAGATCGGCGCAACTGCGGCGGAGCTGCAGCGCATCATCGATTCGCTGCTCACGCTGGCGCGCTACGAGGCGGGCACGGAGAAACCCCAGATCGAGCCGGTCGACCTGGCCCGTGCGGTCCGACGCGAGTTCGAGCGGGCGGCACCCGTCGCAGAGCAACGCAATCTTACGGTCGATGCGCAGTTACCGCCTGAGTGCTGGATCCTGGCGGACGCGACGCTGCTGCACCGGCTGATCGCAAACCTGGTCGGCAACGCGGTCGCGCATGCTCCCGTTGGCTCCTTGATCACGATGACCCTGCAGTCCGACGGCTCGCTGCTCGTTGCGAATCCTGCTCCGCACCTCGACGCAGACGACATGTCGCGGCTCGGCGAGCGCTTCTTCCGCGTGGACAGCGGGGACCGCGGCACTCACGCGGGACTCGGCCTGTCTCTTTCCGAAGCCATCGCGGACGTCCTGGGGCTACGGCTCGAGTTGCGGCTCGACGGCTCGGGGGTGCTGGTCGCGGCGCTCAGCGGATTCAAGCGACTGGACGATTGAGCGCATCCGCTCGCCTACGCCTGCAGCGAGCGCAGGAACGCCGCCGGGTCCTCGCGTCGCTCGAGCACCTCGACCAGCGCCGAGCCGACCACGACGCCGTCCACGTGATTCCTGAACCGAGCCACCTGCTCGGCGCTGCGGATGCCGAAGCCCGCGCAGACCGGCACCGGCGACACTGCGCGCACGCGGTCCATGTAATCGAGCACGTCGTCCGGCACGGCGACGTTGCGGCCGGTCGTGCCCGTCATCGTGACTGCGTAGACGAAGCCCTGGCTCGCCTCGCAGAGCATCTTGAGCCGCTCCGCGGGGGTCACCGGCGTGACCATCTGCACCAGCGCGAGCCCGACTCGATCGAGCGCGACGCGCATGTCGGCGCTTTCTTCGTAGGGGAGATCGGGAATGATGAAGCCGGCCACGCCGGCCCGCGCCGCAGCCTCAGGCAACTTGTCGAGGCCATAGGCGAGCAGCGGGTTCAGGTAGCTCATCAGCAGCAGCGGCGCGCGTGATCGCGGCTGCATCTGCTCGAGTTCCCCGAGCAGCCAGGGCAGCGTGAACCCGCCCTGCAGGGCCGCATAGCTCGCGCGCTGGATGGTCATCCCGTCCGCCATCGGATCGGTGAAGGGCACGCCGATCTCGACGACGTCGGCGGCACCGCCGATCGCCGCCAGGTTGTCCCGGAATCCGGCGCGGTCCGGAAACCCACCGGTCATGAACCCGACGACCGCTGGCCGTCCCTGTGCCACCGCCTGGCGGATCGCGTTGCTGATCGTGTCGCGCGGCTTGCCCATCACAGCTTCCCCTTCAGCAACGTGCGCTGCAGCGTCGGCATGTCCTTGTCGCCGCGGCCGGACAGGCCGATCAGGATCCGACTGCCGGGATACGCGCGCGCGTAGCGCTTCGCGCCCGCGAACGCGTGCGCCGTCTCGATCGCCGGCAGGATACCTTCCGCCTCGCAGCATTCGGCGAGTGCCTCGAGCGACTCGTCGTCCTCGGCCGCCTCGTAAGCAACACGACCGATCGTCGCGAGCAGCGCGTGCTCGGGACCGACGCCCGGATAATCGAGCCCGGCCGACACCGAGTGGGTCTCCTGGATCTGCCCGTGCGCGTCCTGCAGCAGCAGCGAGTAGCAACCCTGCAGCACGCCCGGCGTGCCGTAGGCGAGCGACGCGGCGTTCTGGCCGAGAC
>CAYQAF010000383.1:0-2954 GCA_964415375.1 uncultured Alcaligenaceae bacterium | reverse complement strand
CGCGCGGCGGGCGTCACCGACAAGGTGAAGTTCGTGCTCGGCGACCTGTTCCTGCTCGACCTCTCCCCGGCGACGGTGATCACGCTCTACCTGTTGCCGCAGCTCAACCTGAAGTTGCGCCCGACGCTATGGAAGCTCAAGCCCGGCACGCGCATCGTGTCGCACGAGTTCGACATGGGCGATTGGAAACCCGAGCGGACGGTCAAGGTCGGCTCGCGCACGGTGCACTTCTGGCGGGTGCCGAAGCGCTAGGACGCAGCTGCCGCGCCGGCAGTCGACGATCGGAGTCGAGTCGCGGGGGCCGTGGGGTTGGGGACGTGAGGTCTGACCCCGATTGCCAACTACTCGAGCTCGAGGCCGTCGCTGATCGCGGCGATGCCGGCCTTGGCGCAGACGTCGTCGGCGTCGCCGGTGGGTGCTCCGGAAACGCCGATCGCGCCGACGAGCGACCCCTTGGCGCGAATCATCACACCGCCGCCGACCGCGAGCACGCCAGGCAGATCGCGAATGCCGCTCGAGGCGCGTCCGGGCTGTGACGCCGCGGCGAGCTCGGTCGTGTCCGTGCGGAACGACAGCGCGGTCCACGCCTTGCCCGTCGCCATGTTCACCGTGTGCGCGCCAGCGAGGCCGTTGCGCAGCAGAGCGAGCGCGTGGCCGCCGCGGTCGACGACCGCGACTGCCGTGGTGAAGCCGTCCTTGTCGCAGCGCGCGAGCGCTGCCTGAGCCGCCTGCAGCGCGGCGGCGGTGGTGAGCGTCGGGTAGCTCGCGAGGAGCTTCTGCGCGTGCGTCGCAGGCGCCGCGAGCACGCCCGCGACCAGCGTAGTCACGAGCCAGATGGCGAGAGACTTCATCGTTCCCCCTCTTGTCGGATCGGGTGTTGCGTTGCGTGAACGTGGCTCAGGCGATGCCGGGATTGCCCGCGACGCCTTGCAGCTCGGGAAGGTTGAGCGTTCGCGGCTTGACGGTGCGTTGCGCGCGCAGATGGCGCGCGACGACGTCCCACACCGGCTCGCCACCTGCAGCCTTGGCTTCCTCGGACACCGGGGCCCAGCCCGCGACCTTGTAGGTCTTCGCGGGCTCGATCGCCTTGCCCGCAAGCGCCATCTTCGTGATGCGCTTGCCCTGCGTCGCGTTGGGGTCGATCGCGTAGCGCAGCCCCCCAACGCGAACCATGTCGCCGCCCTGCTGGTAGTACGGGTCGGGGTTGAAGAGGTTGTCGGCGACGTCCTCGAGGATCGTCTTCAGCATTTCGCCCGAGAGGTCGCTCACCGTCGTGTACGGATAGGTGATCGCCGTCTGGTCGAGCACGTGCTCCATCGTGATCGCCTGGCCGGGGAGCACGCTCGTACCCCAGCGGAACCCCGGCGAGAAGGCGATCTCTGCGCTCTTCTCGGCCATCAGCGCGTCGAGGATCACCTGATCGAACGTGCCGTTGAAGTTGCCGCGGCGGTAGAGCAGTTCGCCGGCGACCGCGAGCTTCTCGTCGAGCCTCGCCTTGTACGGGGCACGCATCGTCTCGATGTAGGCCGCCATCTCGCGGTCCGCCGGCAGGAAGTTCGCGAACACCGGCAGCAGGCGGTAGCGGAAGTCCGCGACCTTGCCGCCCTTCACCTCGAAGTCGAGCACACCGAGGAACTTGCTGTTGCTGCCCGCGTTGGTGACCAGCGTGCGGCCATTGCGGTTGGCCACCACCGTCGGCTGCGGCACGCCGTCGTGCGTGTGGCCGCCGAGGATCGCGTCGAGGCCGGTCACGCGCGAGGCGAGCTTCAGGTCGACGTCCATGCCGTTGTGCGAGAGCAGCACCACGACCTGCGCGCCCTTGCCGCGCGCCTCGTCGATCACCTTCTGCAGGTTCTCGTCCTGGATGCCGAACGTCCAGTCCGGCACCATGTAGCGCGGGTTGGCGATCGGCGTGTAGGGGAACGCCTGGCCTATGACGGCGACCGGCACGCCGCCCAGGTTCCTGATCACGTACGGCGCGAACACGGGGTCGCCGAAGTCGGTGGTCTTCACGTTCTGCGCGACGAAGTCGATCCTGCCCGCGAAGTCCTTCTCGACGATCTGCTTCACCCGATCCGCGCCCAGCGTGAACTCCCAGTGCCCCGCCATCACGTCGACGCCGAGCAGCTTGCAGGCGTCGACCATGTCCTGGCCGTTAGTCCACAGCGCGGTGCCCGACCCCTGCCACGTGTCGCCGCCGTCGAGCAGCAATGCGTTCGGCCGCGACGCGCGGAGCTGCTTCACCAGCGTGGCCATGTGGGCGAAGCCGCCGACCTTGCCGTAGGCACGGGCTGCCGCCGTGAAGTCGAGGAACGTGAACGCGTGCGCCTCGGCCGTGCCCGGCTTGACGCCAAAGTGCGTGAGGAACGCATGGCCGACGAGGTGCGGCGGCTTGCCCTTGGCGTCGCCGATGCCGAGGTTCACCGACGGCTCGCGGAAGTGGACGGGCATGAGCTGCGCGTGGCAGTCGGTGAAGTGCAGGAAGCTGACCTGCCCGAACGGCTTGACGTCGTCGTAGAGCTTCGCCCCCACCTTCCGGTCGAGCGCAGCGCGCGCCGAGATCGGCAGGCCGGCGGCGGTAGCCGCCGCGAGGAGATTCAGGAACTCGCGTCGATTCATGGGTCGGGGTCGCGCCGGGGGCGCGTCAGGGTCGGGCGTGACGCGCGAGCGCGCGCACGTCCTCGTCGAACATCTCGCTGGCCTCGACCTGCACGACGCGCCCGTCCGCGCCGACCACGTAGAGCAGCGGCAGGCCCTTCCGCGCGCCGAACGTCCTCATCACCTCGGCGTCGGCCATCGCGGCAGGGAACGTGTACCCGTGCTGCGCCATGTACGCGCGTGCCTTCGCGGGATCCTTGTCGATCGAGAACGTGACGAACTCGAGGCCGCGCCCGCCGACCTCGCGCCACAGCGCCTCGAGGCGCGGGTTCTGGTTCTTGCAGAACGGGCACCAC
>CAYQAF010000382.1:0-2963 GCA_964415375.1 uncultured Alcaligenaceae bacterium | reverse complement strand
TGGCCGGCTGCAAAGCCGGTTCAACATATCTATTTCCGAAGTTGACCACAACGACAGCAAGGAAATCGCCACCCTCGGCATCGCAATCGCTGGCAACGACTCCTCTTTCATCGAAAGTCAGCTCGAAGCCGTCGCTCAGCGCGGTGCGCAGCATCTCGCACGTGTTCTTGATCGACGTGCCGACCTACCCGCGCCTGCTGATGGTGACCGACGCCGCCGTCAACATCTACCCCGACCTCGAGGCCAAGGTGGACATCTGCCAGAACGCGATCGAGCTCGCGCAGATCCTCGGCATCGAGACGCCGAAGGTCGCGATCCTGTCGGCGGCCGAGACCGTCAACCCCAAGATTCCGGGCTCGCTCGACGCCGCGGCGCTGTGCAAGATGGCCGAGCGCGGGCAGATCGTCGGCGGCGTGCTCGATGGTCCGCTCGGCTTCGACAACGCGATCTCCGCGGAGGCGGCACGCACCAAGCACATCGTCTCGCCGGTCGCGGGGCAGGCCGACATCCTGCTGGTCCCGGACCTCGAGGCGGGCAACATGGTGGCGAAGCAGCTCCAGTACCTGGCCGGCGCCGACGCGGCGGGCATCGTGCTGGGCACGCGGGTGCCGATCGTGCTGACGTCGCGCGCCGACAACGTGCGCGCGCGGCTCGCTTCGACCGCGGTGCTGAAGCTCGTCGCCCACGCACGGCGGGGCAAGTCGCTGCAGTTGTAGCACTGACGGATTCGCTCATGACGCGATCGATCGCGGTCCTCAACGCGGGCTCCTCGAGCATCAAGTTCTCGTTGTACTCACTCTTGGGCGAGGGGTTCGACCTGATCGCGCGCGGCCAGGTCGAGGGACTCGGTACGCCCAACGCCGCCTTTGCCGCCAAGGACGCCGACGGAAAGGCGCTCGACGCGCATGCCTGGTCGGCCACCGAGTCGCCCAACCACGCGGCCGCGGTGCGTCACCTGATGGGGTTCCTGCGCGGGATGCAGGGCGAGCGCACTCTCGCTGCCGTGGGCCATCGCGTCGTGCACGGCGGCATGGCGTACTCGCGTCCCGTGCGCGTCGACGCTGCGGTGCTCGCGGCGCTCGACGAGTTCGTGCCGCTCGCGCCGCTGCACCAGCCGCACAACCTCGCCCCGATACGGGCGATTGCCGCCGAGGCGCCCGGGCTGCCGCAGGTCGCCTGCTTCGACACCGCATTCCACCGCGCGCAGCCGCCGCTCGCGCAGGCGTTCGCGCTGCCGGCGGCGATCACCGACCTGGGGGTGCGCCGCTACGGCTTCCACGGCCTGTCCTACGAGTACATCGCGAGCGCATTGCCGGCCATCGACGCCGCCGCGGCGCGCGGGCGCGTGATCGTCGCGCATCTCGGCAACGGCGCGTCGATGTGCGCGATGCAGGGCTGCCGCAGCGTCGCCTCGACGATGGGCTTCACCGCCGTTGACGGCCTGATGATGGGCACGCGCACCGGCGCGCTCGACCCGGGCGTCGTGCTCTACCTGATGGACGAGCTCGGCATGGACGCGCGGGCGATCGAGAAGCTCCTGTACCGCGAGTCGGGCCTGCTCGGCGTATCGGGCGTGTCCAGCGACATGCGCACGCTGCTCGCCTCCGACGATCCGCGGGCGGCGTTCGCCATCGAGCTGTTCTGCTACCGCGCGCAGCGCGAACTGGGCTCGCTCGCGGCGGCGCTCGGCGGCCTCGACGCCCTGGTGTTCACCGGCGGCATCGGCGAGCACGCGGCGCCGATCCGCGAGGGAATCATGCGCGGCGCCGAATGGCTGGGCCTCGAGCTCGACCCGGCGGCCAACGCGGCGCATCGCACCTGCATCACCACGCCGGACAGCGACGTCCCGGCCTACGTGATACCGACCAACGAGGAGCTGATGATCGCGCGCGACACGCGTGCGGTCTTGGGCGCGTAGCGAAGCCGCGCGGATCGCCGGGCGGCGCTGCCGGCGCTACGGTGCGGGCGACGCCGGGAGTGTCGGCTGGTCCTGCTCGTCGACCCACGCGCCGATCAGCGTGTAGGCGACGGCGAGAATCACCGGACCCACGAACAAGCCGACCAGTCCGAAGCCCAGCAGCCCGCCGATGACGCCGGCCATGATCAGCAGCAGCGGCAGTTCGGCGCCGCGGCGGATGAGGATCGGGCGCAGCACGTTGTCGAGCGAGGCCACCACGACCGTCCAGACGAGCAGCAGGCTCGCGGCGACCGTGGCATCGACGTAGAAGAGCCAGGCGACACCGCCCAGCATCGGCAGCGACGGCCCGAGCTGCGCGATGCAGAACACCAGGATCAGCGCCGCGATCGCGCTGGCATACGGCACGCCGGCCGCCCAGAGACCGAGCGCCGCGAGCGTGGTTTGCACGAGCGCGGTGACCACGATGCCGAGCGCGACCGCGCGGATCGACGCGCCGGCGAGAACCACCAGCTGATCGCCCCGTTCTCCATGCACGCGGCGCGCGAAGCGCCGCACGCCGCGGGCGGCGGTCTCCCCGGTCATGTAGAGCACGCCGCAGAGCGCGAGCGCGAGCAGCAGGTGAATCGCGAATCCACCGACGTTGCCCGCCTGCGCCGCGATCCACGACGCCACGGGCCCCACGTAGGGGGTGACCTTCGCGACCAGCGCCTCGGGTGTCGCCGTGGCGAGGGCGCTCCACTCGGACGCCACCTTGGCGCCGACGACGGGCACGCCGGCGACCCAGTCGGGTGGCGTCGGGATGTGCAGTTCGGCCACCTTGATGTCCTGCAGGCGCGCCGCCTGCTCGACGATGGCCGACACCGCCGCGACGAGGGGCACGACGACGAGCAGCAGCATCAGCAGCACGACCACGGTGGTGGCAAGCCAGCGCCGCCCGCCGACCGCCCGCTCGAGCTTCTGCAGCGCTGGCCACGTCGCGACGACGATCATCGACGCCCAGACGAGCGCCAGCAGGAACGGCTTCATCACCCAGAACGTGCCGGCG
>CAYQAF010000381.1:0-2987 GCA_964415375.1 uncultured Alcaligenaceae bacterium | reverse complement strand
GCCCGCGGTCAACGAACAGCACCTCGTCGCCGAGGCGCTGCGCCTGGCCGAGGTTGTGGGTGATCATCACGATCTTCGTGCCCGACACGTGAATCGACTGCACGATCGACTCGATCTCGCGTGTCGCGCCGGGGTCGAGGTTGGCGGTCGGCTCGTCGAGGAACAGCACCTCCGGCTCGAGCATCCACGCGCGCGCGAGCGCGAGCCTCTGCTGCTCGCCGCCGGAGAGCACGCGGGCCGGGCGGTCCGCGAACGACGCGAGGCCGACGCGGTCGAGCGCGGCCAGCGCGCGGCCTTCGCGCTCGTGGCCCCGTACGCCGGCGACCGCCAGCGCGAACGTCAGGTTGCCGAGCACGCTGCGACGAAGCAGCACGGGACGCTGGAACACCATCGCCTGTCGGCGCGGCCCGCCCGGTTTCTCGGGATGCGCCCAGCGCACCGTCCCCTCGCTGGGGGCGAGGAGCCCGTGGCAGATGCGCATCAGCACGCTCTTGCCCGCGCCGTTGGGGCCGAGGATGACGGTCCGCGGGCCGGCCTCGATGACGAGGTCGATGTCCGCGAGAATCGCGCGGCCGCCTGCCGCGAACCCGACGCGCTCGAGGGCCAGCGGCAGCAACGGCGTCTCGCGCTCAGCCATGGTGGCGCTGCGCGCGTTCCTTGAGCAGGTGCGCACCGATGTTCAGCACGAGGACGATGCCGAGCAGCACGATGCCGAGCCCCAGCGCGAGCGGCAGGTCGCCCTTGGAGGTCTCGAGGGCGATCGCCGTGGTCATCACGCGCGTGACGCCGTCGATGTTGCCGCCGACGATCATCACCGCGCCAACCTCCGCGATCGCGCGGCCGAACGCGGCGAGCACGATCGTCACCAGCGAGAAGCGCAGGTCGTGCAGCAGCGCCAGCGACGAGGTCACCGGCCCTGCGCCAAGCGAGGCGAACTGCTCCGCGTACTCGCGCCAAGCATCGGCGACCGCCTGCCGCGCGAGCGCGGCAATCAGCGGGAAGACCAGCACCGCCTGCGCGACCACCATCGCCGAGGGCGTGAACAGGATGCCGAACGCGCCGAGTGGGCCGGCGCGCGACAGCAGCAGGTAGATCGCGAGGCCGACGACCACCGCCGGAAGCCCCAGCAGCGCGTTGACGACGACGACGAGCGCTTGCCGCCCCGGGAACCGCGCCACGGCGAGCGCCGCCCCGAACGGCAGCGCGAGCAGCGTGGCCACGGCCACGGCGGACAGGCTCACGCGCAGCGACAGCGCGACGATGTCGACGAGCATCGAATCCGCGCGGCCGATCATCGACCACGCCTCGGCGAACGCGAGGCCGAGCGTGTTCATCGTGGGCGCAGTCGGGGCGGAGTGCGCGCGTCACGGCAGTCGCTATTGGCCAGAACTTGCATGAAGTGCATCACGGCAGCCGGCAATGCTAACCTTGGCGACGCCATGTCCAAATATGCAAAAACCAGCCAATTAGCCCGCTTGTCCGCACTCTCGGCATGGGTGCTGCGCGACGCCGACGGCACCGGTGGGCAGGTGGTCGACGCGCGCGTGCTGCCGCTGCTGCGATCGATCGCGACACTCGGTACGCTCGTCGCAGCTGCGCCCGCGGCGGGCGTGCCCTACCGGACCGCCTGGGCGGTGCTCGAGCAGGCCGAGGAGGAGATCGGTGTGCCGCTGGTCGAGTTGACGCGCGGGCGCGGTGCCTTGCTCACGCCGTTCGCGAAGCGGTGGCTTGTCGCCGACGCTGAGGCGCTGCGCGCGCTAGCGGGGGTGGCGGCGCTTGACGTACAGCCCGCCCGGTCCAGGCGCTCGCCAAGGCCGGTGCCGCCGCTGCGAATCGCTGCAAGCCACGATATCGCGCTCGCTCAGCTTCGCGATCGCTGGCGCGTCGCGCACGACATCCTGCTGGAGTTCCACGGCAGCGCCGAGAGCCTCGACGCCTTGCAGGCAGGGCAGGCAGATCTCGCCGGCTTCCACGTGGCCGTCGACGGGCGTTTGGCGCACGAGCGCGATCCACTCCTCGCAAGGCTCGATGCCGCGCGCGACGTCGTGCTGCCGTTCCTCACGCGCATGCAAGGGCTCATTCTTCCGCGCGGCAATCCGCGTCGAGTGAAGTCGATCGGCGACGTCGCGGCGAAGCGCCTGTCCATCGTCAACCGGCAGCCCGGGTCCGGGACGCGGATCCTCTTTGATCGCTTGCTCGCGCGCGCCCACGTCGATCCCGCGGCGATGCCGGGATACACGAACGAGGAATTCACCCACGCCGCCGTGGCGGCGACGATCGCCGCGGGCAAGGCCGAGGCCGGCTTCGGCATCCAGGCGGCCGCCGCCCAGTTCGGGCTGGCGTTCGTACCCGTGATCAGCGAGCGCTATCTCTTCGCGTGCCGGCGGCGCATGCTCGACACGCCTCGCATAGCGGCATTCCGCGCGCTGCTCGCCAGTTCCGCGACTCGCGCGGTGGTGAGGCCATTGCCGGGCTACGCGCTCGAGGTGACCGACGAGGCGGGCGACGCGGCGGTCGAACGCGGCGCGTCGAAGCCGCGGCGACGCATTACGGTTCCGGAGCTGCGGTAGTTCCACCGTTGGGGTCAGACCCCACGGTGGGTGCTTCACCCGAGAACGGGGGCGACCCTGGCGCCGCCGTCCTCAGGTCCGGGGTGCCACCTCGACGCGCCTCCCTTCGCGCGCCGAGCGGTATCCGGCCTCGATCACCGCGAGCGCGCGGGCCATCTCGGCGAGCCCGGTCCCGGGCGGGCGGCCTTCCCGAATGTCCTCGACGAAGCGCCGTACATAGTCCGCGTAGTAGGCGTCGGTGTCGAACGACACCGGCACGTGCTGCGCCGCGCCACTCGCGTCGCGCACGACGAGGCCGCCGGCGTCGGTCTCGACGTAGGTGCGCCGACCGCTCATCGTCAGCCGGAACTCCCGGAACGGCGCCGCGTCGGGAAAGCGGTAGCCGACGGTGACGTTGGACACTGCACCGTTGCCGTG
>CAYQAF010000380.1:0-2993 GCA_964415375.1 uncultured Alcaligenaceae bacterium | reverse complement strand
GCGAGTCTTCGCGCCCTGGCGAAGACTCGCTCAGCCGCGTAGCGTCGGCTGGGAATCGGGAGCGGGTTCCGGCTCGCATGTCCTCTTCGCGAGCCGGAACCCGCTCCCGATTCCCAGTCAACCACCCGCAGCGAAGCAGCTTCGCCAGCGCTAAACTGCGCAACACCGCATTGAACGACAGACAACTCGGAGACGCCAAATGACGACCCTGCGCGGCAACTGGAACTACCCGACGAGCATCAAGTTCGGCGCCGGCCGCATCGTCGAGCTGCCCGAGCACTGCCGCTCGCTCGGCATGCAGCGTCCGCTGCTGGTCACCGACGCCGGGCTCGCAGCGTTGCCGATGGTCGCGAACGCCGCGCGGCTCTGCCGCGACGCGGGCCTGGGCTGTGAGGTGTTCTCGGACGTTCAGCCGAATCCGGTTGAGACGAACGTGACCGCGGGCGTCGCGGCGTTTCGCGCCGGTGGCCACGATGGCGTAATCGCGTTCGGTGGCGGCAGTGCGCTCGACGCGGCCAAAGCCATCGCGCTGATGGTCGGCCAGAGCCGCCCGATCTGGGACTTCGAGGATCGCGAGGACTGGTTCACGCGGGTCAATGTCTCAGGCATGGCGCCGGTGGCTGCGGTGCCGACAACGTCGGGCACCGGTTCCGAGGTGGGGCGGGCCTCCGTGCTCACGGACCTGCGCGATCACATGAAGAAGATCATCTTCCACCCGAAAATGCTGCCGGCGATCGTGCTCGAGGATCCGGAGCTCACCGTCGGGCTGCCCGCGCACATCACGGCCGCCGTCGGCATGGATGCCTTGTCGCACAACCTCGAAGCCTACTGCGCGCCCGGGTATCACCCGATGGCCGAGGGGATCGCGGTGGAGGGAATGCGCCTGATCAAGGACTGGCTGCCGCGCGCCGTTCATCACGGCGCCGACATCGAGGCGCGAGCGCACATGCTGATTGCGTCCTCGATGGGGGCCACGGCATTTCAGAAAGGACTCGGCGCGATGCACAGCCTGAGCCATCCGTGCTCGGCCAATCTCAATACGCATCACGGCCTCACGAACGCGGTCGTGATGCCCTACGTCCTCGAATGGAACCGAGCGGTGCTCGAAGAGAAAATGGCGCGGCTCGCCGCCTGGCTCGGACTCGCGGATCGTTCCTTCGACGGCGTGCAGCGCTGGGTGCTCGAGTTGCGCAGCGATATCGGCATTCCGCACACGTTGGCGGAAATTGGCGTTCACCAGGAGCACGCGAAGCCGTTCGCGCCACAGGCGCTCAACGATCCGTCCACCGGAGGCAATCCACTGCCGATGACGGAACAGGACTTCGAGCGGCTTTACCTGAACTGCATCAACGGTGTGCTGAAGGCGGCTTGAACGAGCGTCAACCGCCGAGCAACTGCCGCCGCGAAACGGTCGGGGCCGGCTCCGGCTCCTCGACCTCGAACAGCGCGTTCGCAGCGGAGAGTGCCGCCAGCTGCGCGGCCTCGTGGTCGGTGAAGTCGGCCATCTGCGAGAACAGCGGGCAGGTCGCGACCAGGCCAAAATCCGGCAGTACGCTGACCATGAAATCGTATGCGCCCGACGGAAACACGAGCCGCACCGAGCCGCCCTTGACCCAGGCCTTCTGGTCCTCCGCCGACGGCAGCACCGTGAGGTTCATGAACCAGGGCGTCAGCATGACGCCGGCTTCGCGGCCTTCGACGCTGCGGAAACCGACCGCTTCGACGGCGAGCGTCGGGTTGTAGATCGGCATGCCCTTCATCGCCAGCGCCGCGCGTCGATAGGCATTCGTGGCGTTCTGCACCGTGTCGTTGGCCTCGGGGGTCGCGGTGCCGATCACCATGAACTTGCTCTTGTCGGCCGCGCAGTTCGGGCAGCTCCAGGTGTCGGGCAGCAGGCGGAAAGCCGTGCCCGGCGCGATCTGGCGATCCTCGTCGCCGAGCGCCGGGTCATAGACCCACCAGCAGATGCCGCACTCGAGCCGCGTGTCGTCGGCGATCTTCGAGCCGTCGCCCAGGTAGCTGCCTTCGAACGGGCGGCTCATGACGTGAACGCCTCGAGGATCTCGCCGAGGCGCTCCGCCGAATCCTCGAAGTCCTCGCGCGCGGCGAGCACCGACACGGGCACTCCGCCGATCTCGAGCGTGTCGAGGATCACGTTGCCCATCGAGTTGATGTACTGCACCGCCCAGACGTGCCGCAGGCCCGTCGCGAACACCCGCGAGCTGCCATAGCCGCCGGAGCGGATCACGAGCGGGATCTGGCCGAGCACCGACGTCAGCACCTGCGTGTCGACCTCGGTGATCGGCAGCAGCGTGAAATTGATGACGTGGTTCTCCGCCCCGGGCTGGTAGGCCCTCGAGCGTTCCTGCAGCTCGACCAGCAGCGGCAGTGCGTTCATCGCGCCCTGCGGCGCGTGCTTCGGGATGTCGATCGTGGTGCGCGGCTGCTCAGCCGCTGCAGTCAGGATCGGCTGCGGCACGGGCCCGATCTCGAGACACTCGACGGTCTGTCCGCCGGCGGTAGTGCCCTCGAGGCGCCACACGCCCGCCAGCACGGACTCGACGACGCGCCAATACGTGTCCCCGGTGCCGACCTTGGCCCAGACGTCGCCCTCGCCGAGGATGTCGGCCACAGTCGCCTTGTCCGCTTCGTCGAGGCCGCTCAGCACGATGCGGGTCGGCGCCTCGGTGGGGGCCTCAGCCCGCCGCTGCAGGTCCGCCAGCACCTCGTGCATCACCGCACGGGCGGCCGGCGTGAGCTGGTCGGCAGCGAGTGCCTGCCGGGCCGGCCGCACGAGGCCGGTCGGCATGCCGATCAGCCGCAGTTGATCATCACCGCCGGCCGGCGCCTCACCGGGAACCTTCGGATGCCAGACGAGCACGTGTTCGGTCATGCGTTTCCTCCCGGCAGCGGGACCGGAGCTTCGGTTTCGGGGGCGAGCAGTCGGTCGCAGGCTTGTGCGAACACGGGCCAGTCCCGCATGCGAGCCACCA
>CAYQAF010000379.1:0-3000 GCA_964415375.1 uncultured Alcaligenaceae bacterium | reverse complement strand
CGCGTCGCTCGGCGCGCGGAAGCAGACGTTGCGGAAGACCTTCTCGACCTGGCAGCGGGCGAACCGCTCCGTGCCCGCAAGTTCGCGGCCCATCGATTTCGCGCCCTGCCCGCGGCCCGGCAAAGAGGCGTCCCAGCCGAGCAGCGCATTGCGGCCCTGGCGCCAGTAGTTGTCCCAATGGTCGTCGGGCGTCGAGTAGCCCGGCCGGAACGTATCCTTGTTATTGAAGTACTTCGGGCGGACCTGGCCGGGCGTGTAGACGATCTGTCCGCCGGCCTCGTCGTAGTCGTAGTACGCGAATGCCTGCGTCAGCGGATCCATGCCCGCATGGCAGGCCACGCAGTTGTTCATGTACAGGCGACTGTCGCCGCCCGGACTGCGGCTCACGTCCTGGCGGACGCGATCGGGCGGGCGGGTCGGATCCTGCACCTGCTCGAGATCCACGCACAGGTGGTTCATCAGCGTGAAGCGGAACATCGCCCGGTTCGTGCCGGCGACGAAGAACGCCTGTGCTGCAGCACGCGACGTCATGACACCCGCGGTCGCATCGGGCGGCAGGCCAGTCGCCGCCGACTGCGTCGTGCGCGTCAGCGCGGTCTTCAGGTTCGCGCCACTGCTCTCCAGCGCCTCGTAGTGCGCGTTGCTCGACGGCGAGAAGGCCGGGACGCCGCCGCCACTGCCCACGTAGAGGATGTCCTCTGACAGCACCAGGTTGAACGGCACGTCGTCGCGCACCATGCCGATCACGGTCGCGACGTAGTCGTTCAGCGGCGCGAACACCGTCTGGTCCCGGTTGGTCCACGGCATCGCGAAATTCTTCAGCGTGACGTCGTAGAACGCGCGGTGCTCCATCGCCTTGTAGGCGGCGTCGATGCCGCGGCCGGCCGCGAGGTCCGCAGCCATGGAATCGAGCACGGTCGCGGTCGGCGGCACCCCGGCAAGCCGATCGTGCATGCGCTTCGCCTGCGTGCGCGAGTCGGCGGCGACCGGGCCGGGTTGCGCCACCGCCAGGGCCGCCGAGAGAAGCACGAGCGCGCGAACGAGACGCGTTGCGCCTCGACCGCCACTGATCTTCCGCTCCATCAGCATTTCGCAATCTCCCGTCACGCAACACCGGACGCCACGCGGCGCAATGTGGATTGCCGCAAGCACATCGCCAAGCGATCCTCTCCGATCTGCGATGGTGCTCACACAAGCCGGGCTTCTGAGAGGCTGCTCACACAACCGGAGGCGGCGCATGGAGACACCGCGGTCATATGAGAGAAAGTGCACTGCAGCGACGCGAGTCCCGCGGGCCGCGGCGCGACCACCATCGAGGAAACCCGAATGCGCGGATTGGTGCGTGACACTGTTCAGACGGCGCGACGCGGCGGCTGCATCGCAGGCGCGGCGCTGTTGCTCGCCGTCTCGGGATGCACGAGCAGCGACGGTGGTGGCGGCGAGGTCGCCGTCGGCGGTGGACAAGCCACGGACCCGGTCGTGCTCGATTTCCCGATCGCCTACGTCAAGCGTCCGGTGCCGGCCGCTGGGACGCCGGAGCCCGATGCGCGCCGGTTGCTCGACTTCCAGCCGGGCGCCGACCTGTTCGTGCGCGATCGCGCTTCGCCCTCGGCCACGGACCGCAACGTGACCGCGGAGGTCACCCAGGGAGCCGGCGACGTGCGCGACGTCGAACCGTCGTTCGACGGCACGAAACTGGTGTTCGCGCTGCGGGAGCCGCTGATCGAGGGTGCCGACGAGGAAGACCAGCCGACGTGGAACATCTGGGAGTACGACGTCACGACGCGTCAGCTGCGCCGCGTGATCGAGTCGGACATCGTCGCCGAGGAAGGCCACGACATCGCGCCGCATTACCTGCCCGACGGCCGCATCGTGTTCAGCTCGACGCGACAGCGCCAGTCACGCGCCGTCCTGCTCGACGAGGGCAAGCCGCAGTTCGCGGCCCAGGACGAGGATCGCCGCGAGCCGGCGTTCGTGCTGCACGTGGTGAGCGCCGACGGCTCGGGCCTGCGGCAGATCTCGTTCAACCAGAGCCATGACCTCGACCCCGCGGTCCTCGACGACGGCCGCATCGTCTTCAGCCGCTGGGAGAACGCCGGCCCGAACAACGAGATCAACCTGTACTCGGTGCGGCCGGACGGCTCGCAGCTCGAACTGCTGTACGGCGCGCAGAGTCACGCCACGGGCACGGACGACAGCGAGATCCACTTCCTCGAGCCCCGCCAGGCGGCGAATGGCCGCCTGCTGGTGCGCGCACAGCCGTTCCGCGCGGTGGACCTCGGCGGACAGTTGCTCGAGATCGACGTGTCCAACTACGTCGAGAACACGCAGCCGACGCTGCCGAACGTCGGTGCGCTGAGCGGCCCGGCGCAGGTGCCCGCTACAGCCAACGACGTGCGCACGATCGAAGGCCCGTCGCCCGGCGGACGCTACGGCGCCGCGTTCCCGCTGCTCGACGGCACGGGCCGGCTGCTCGTGAGCTGGACGCAGTGCCGCCTCGTCGAGGCCGAGCGCATCGTGCCGTGCACCGACGACCGACTGGCCTCGGGTACGGCCGTGCCAGCCACGCCGCTCTATGGCATCTGGATGTACGACCCGCGCCAGCAGACCCAGCTCCCGGTCGTGGCACCGACCGAAGGCGTGATCGTCAGCGACATCGTGGCCATGCAACCGCGCGCGTTGCCGCCGGTGCTGTTGGACCGCGTCGCGGGCGTCGATTTCGACGCCGACCTTCAAGCCGAGGCCGTCGGCATCCTCGACATCCGTAGCGTCTACGACATCGACGGCGTGGACACGGCCCCCGGCGGCATCAGCGCGCTCGCAGACCCGCGCATTGCGACGGCCGCCGAGCGACCCGCGCGCTTCCTGCGCATCGAGAAGCCGGTGAGCCTGCCTGACGACGACGTGCGCGACTTCGACAACAGCGCTTTCGGCGTCACCGCGGCGTTCGGGATGCGTGAGATCCTCGGCTACGCGCCGGTCGAACCCGACGGCTCGGTG
>CAYQAF010000378.1:1945-3014 GCA_964415375.1 uncultured Alcaligenaceae bacterium | reverse complement strand
ACGACCTCCCCGACCGCATCCGCGAGGTGTCGTCGCGCTACGGCCTGCCGCTCGAACCCGACCGGCACGTGCACACGATGTCCGTCGGTGAGCGTCAACGCGTCGAGATCGTGCGCTGCTTGCTGCAGAACCCGCGCCTGCTGATCATGGACGAGCCGACGTCGGTACTGACGCCGCAGGCGGTCGAGAGCCTGTTCGAGACCCTGGAGACACTCGCGCACGAGGGCGTGTCGATCCTCTACATCAGCCACAAGCTCGACGAGATCCGAGCGCTGTGCCACCGCGCGACCGTGCTGCGTGCCGGTCGCGTCACCGGCGAATGCGATCCGCGTCAGGAGACCTCGGCCTCGCTCGCGCGGATGATGATCGGCGGCGACCTGCCCCGTCCGATGCACCGGGAGGCACGCGTCGGCGCGGTGCGCCTGGCAATCGACCACCTGACGGTACCGTCGGCGGACCCCTTCGGCACCACGCTCAACGAGGTCTCGCTCGACGTGCACGACGGCGAGATCGTCGGCATCGCGGGCGTGTCGGGCAACGGCCAGCAGGAGCTGATGGCGGTGCTCTCGGGCGAGCGCATCGTGCCCGACGCGAGTGCAATCCGCCTCGACGACGCGCCGATCGGCCACGAGAACGCCGCCGAGCGCCGGATGCGCGGGCTCGCCTTCGTCCCCGAGGAGCGCCTCGGGCGCGGGGCCGTGCCCGACATGTCGCTCGCCGAGAACGCCCTGCTCACCGCGCATCGGCAAGGCATGGTGACCCGGGGCTTCGTGCGCGACGACGCGGTGCGCGACTTCGCGGCCGCGACGATCGGCGAGTTCGCCGTCAAGGCCGGCGGCCCGGATGCGGCGGCGCGCAGCCTTTCCGGCGGCAACCTGCAGAAGTACATCGTCGGACGCGAGATCCGCCAGCACCCGCGCGTGCTGGTCGTCTCGCAGCCGACGTGGGGCGTGGACGTCGGCGCGTCGGCGCAGATCCGCCAGGCGCTGATCGACTTGCGCGACCAGGGCGTGGCAGTCTTGGTCGTCTCGGAGGAACTGGACGAGCTCTTCGAGATCTGCGACCGCCT
>CAYQAF010000378.1:0-1845 GCA_964415375.1 uncultured Alcaligenaceae bacterium | reverse complement strand
CTGATCGGCTTCGTGGTGTTCTCGCTGCTCGGCAAGGACCCCCTCGACGCGTTTCACGCCTTCTTCGTGAAACCCATCGACAGCGTGTACGGCGTGTCCGAGCTGCTGCTCAAGGCAAGTCCGCTGATGCTGATCGCGACGGGCCTCGCGATCGGCTATCGCGCGAACGTCTGGAACATTGGCGCGGAGGGACAGCTCCTGGTCGGCGCGATCGCCGGCGGCGGGCTGGCGCTCGCGTTCCACGATTCGAGCTCGCCGCTGCTCCTGCCCGCGATGCTGGCCGCAGGCGCACTGGGCGGCATGGCGTGGGCGGCAATTCCGGCGTTCCTGCGCACCCGCTTCAACGCCAACGAGATCCTGGTCTCGCTGATGCTGGTGTACGTCGCAGGTCATCTGCTGTCGTGGCTGGTGCATGGGCCCTGGCGCGACCCGGAAGGTTTCAACTTCCCGCAGTCGAAGTTGTTCCACGACGCGGCGCTGCTGCCCGCCCTGATCCTGGGCACGCGCGTCAACGTGGGCCTGCTGGTCGCGCTCGCGGTGGTCGCCGCCGGCTACGTGTTCATCCGCAAGAGCCTGCTGGGCTTCCAGATGCGCGTCGCGGGGCTCGCACCCGCCGCGGCCAACTACGCGGGCATCTCGTCCAGGCGGACGATCTGGATCGGCATGCTCGTCGGCGGCGCCTGCGCGGGCATCGCCGGCATCCAGGAAGCCGCAGGGCCAGTCGGTCAGCTGCTGCCCACGCTCTCGCCGGGGTACGGTTTCGCCGCGATCATCGTTGCCTTCGTCGGCCGGCTGCATCCGATCGGCATCGCGTTCGCGAGCCTGCTGCTGTCGCTGCTCTACCTGGGCGGCGAGTCGGCACAGCTGAACCTCGGCCTGCCCTCGGCAGTCACCGGCTTGTTCCAGGGCACGCTGCTGTTCTGCCTGCTCGCCGCGGACGTGTTCATCCACTACCGCCTGCGCCGCGCGCGGGCCGTAGTGCCCGCGCAACCGTCAGAGGCCGCCTGACATGGACACCGCGCTGCAGCTCGTCGCGCTCACGCTCGCTGCCGGGACCCCGCTCGTGTTCGCCGCGCTGGGCGAACTCGTCACCGAGAAGTCGGGGGTCCTCAACCTGGGCGTCGAAGGCATGATGCTGGTGGGCGCGGTGGCGTCCTTCGCGGTCGCCGCGACCACGAAGTCGCCGTGGCTCGGCGTGGCCGCGGGGATCGCGGCAGCCGCCACGGTGTCCGTGATCTTCGCCGTGATTACCCTCACCCTGATGGCGAACCAGGTGGCGACCGGGCTCGCGTTGTCGCTGTTCGGCGTGGGCCTCTCGGCATTCCTCGGGCTCGACTACGTCTCGGTGGTGATCGAGGGCATCCAACCGCTCGCGATCCCCGGCCTGTCCGACCTCCCGTTCGCGGGCAAGCTGCTCTTCGCCCACAACCCGCTGGTCTACCTGTCGCTCGTGCTGTTCGCGCTGGTGCACGGGTTCCTCTACCACACGCGCGCCGGACTCGTGCTGCGGGCGGTCGGCGAGTCGCCGCAGTCGGCGCACGCGATCGGCTATCCCGTGGTCGCAATCCGCTATCTCGCGGTGATGTTCGGTGGCGCGTGCTCCGGACTCGCCGGTGCGTACCTCGCCGTGGCCTACACGCCGCTGTGGGTCGAAGGCATGACCGCAGGGCGCGGCTGGATCGCGCTTGCGCTCGTGGTTTTCGCCACCTGGAAGCCGTGGCGCGCACTGGCCGGCGCCTATCTCTTCGGCGGCGTGACGCTTGCGCAGTTCCAGGCGCAGGCGCTCGGGCTCGACCTGCCGTCGCAGTTCCTGTCGATGCTGCCCTACCTCGCGACGATTGCCGT
>CAYQAF010000377.1:0-3022 GCA_964415375.1 uncultured Alcaligenaceae bacterium | reverse complement strand
TCGAGCACGTCGCCGTTGCCGGTGATCACCAGCGACGCGGTGCGGTCGGCGACCGCGAGCATCGCCTCCAGCCGGCGCAGGATGCGGTCGGAGCGCCAGTCCTTGGCGAGCTCGACCGCTGCGCGCGTGAGGTGCCCCTGGTGCTTCTCGAGCTTGCCCTCGAAACGCTCGAACAGCGTGAACGCGTCCGCGGTCGCGCCCGCGAAACCGGCGAGCACGCGGTCCTGGTAGATGCGCCGCACCTTGCGCGCCGACGACTTGACGACGACGTTGCCGAGCGTCACCTGCCCGTCGCCCCCGAGGGCTACCGCGGAGTCGCGACGGACGGAGAGGATCGTTGTGCCGTGGAACTGTTCCATGGGAGGCGGGGCCATCAGCGTGGAGTCGGCATTGTACGATTCGGCCGCGGCCGCCTTCGCCGCGTCGCACGGCGGGCTTTCGGCGCGACGGTGCCCGGCACGCCGGCGCAGCGCGCGTCCCGCCTCAGACGTTCTTCTTGACGAAGTGCCGGGGTGGGAGACCGATCAGCAGCAGCAGCGCCCGGATGATCGGCGTGGCCCCGACGATCTGCACCGATTTGCGCTGGCCTTCGATGCGGCTCACGGCGTTCAGGAACGCCCCGGCGCAGACGAAATCGATGCGCTCGACGGCGCTCATGTCGACGGCGACGATGTGGCGGCCGTGCGCGAACTCCTGCACCTTGGCGAGTTGCGGCGTCGCCTGGCCGGCGAGCATGCCGGACAGGTGCACGGCCTCGGCGTCCGGCGCCAGCGCCCCCCCTTCCGCGGTAGCGTCGGTGGCGACATGGATGGGCTTCGGCGGCTCGGGCGGCGGCTCCCACGACGGCGGCGACATCTCGAAGGCGATCGCGTACTCGATCGCCCGGTCGTCGAACGCCGCCTGGTCATGGTTCCACTGCATCAGCTCGAGCGAGAGCAGCCATGCGCCTGATCCGCCTTCGCGTCCCTGCTTGACCGCGGCGTCGAGCGCCGCGTGGAGCTTCTGCGCACGCTCGATCGTCAGGCCGAGCCTGGCCTTGCGCGCGTCCGCGAGCGCCCCGGTGAGGAGCCGGGCACCGGCGTCGTCGAAACCCGTGACGGACCCCAGATCGAGCCGCGCCTGCGCGACTTTCTTCGCGATCGCGCGCCGCAGGCCCTCGACCTGCGGTGCCGAGTCGGCGGAGAGACGCCCGGCGACCGCGACGAAGCCGGCCGGCGCTACCGCCACCGCCTTGGACGGCGTCCTCGCCTCCCACATCGGGGCGGAACGCTCGAACTGCACCGAGTAGGAGAACGCATGCTGCTCGAAGGCGGCGCGGTCTCCCGAGCGCTGCAGCAGATCGAACAGTGCGAGCCAGGCGAGCGGCGACTGCTTCGTGTCGTGGTCGGAGGCCACCCCCTGCTCGAGCAGCGCACGCGCCGCCGGGGCCTGGCCGCTCGCGAACAGCAGCGCGGCGTTCTCGAGCACGGCGCAAAGTCCCGGATTCGCCTGCGCGACCTCGATCGCCTGTTGCTGCGGCGACCACTCGACCAGGCTCGAGCCGGTGATCGACTCGTCCACCTGGTACGGCTCCATGCGGGGCTTCTCGCTCTTGCCGCCGGCGCTCGCGGCGAGCGTCCGGGCCGAGACGACCTTGCCCTCGCGCGCGGGACTCGGCGTCGACCCGGAGGACTTCCGGACAGGAGGCTTGGAGAAAAGCGCCATCAATCGAGATTCGTTGCCCGGCTCGCGGCGGAACGGATGATTATGAGCTTGTCATATGCAATCAACAAGCTGCGCCGCCTTTGTTGCGGCGCAACCCGGAATGGGCGGCCCGGTTCGTACGCACCCGGGGCCTGCGGCGGACAGATGCTGGCCACGCGCGTGCCCGGCATGGCACCCGGGCCAGTTCCCTGCCGGCACGGAACTGCCGATGCCGGGACCTCGGATGCCACGCCGGATGCCACGCGGCGCAGGCGCGCCGCGGAACGTCAGGCCTTCGCCAGGTTTTCCTCGGCGAAGTGCCAGTTCAAGAGCTTGTCGATCACCGCGTTCACGTAGTCGGCGCGGCGATTCTGGTAGTCGAGGTAGTAGGCGTGCTCCCAGACGTCGATCGTGAGGAGCGGCTTCTGACCCTTGGTCGAGGGCACCTCGGCGTTGGCGGTCTTGATCACCTTGAGCGCGCCGCCGTCGGCTACCAGCCACCCCCAGCCGGAACCGAACTGGGTGACGCAGGCCTGCGCGAACTCCTTCTTGAAGTTCTCGAACGAGCCGAACCCGGCGTCGATCATCTGTGCGAGCTTTGCCGGCGGCGCGCCGCCGCCGTTCTGGCGCAGGCAATTCCAGTAGAACGTGTGGTTCCACACCTGCGCGGCATTGTTGAACACGCCGGCCTTGTCTGCCTTGCCGGCGGTCGCGGCAACGATCGCCTCGAGCGACTGGCCCTCGAGATCGGTGCCCTTGACGAGGTTGTTCAGGTTGTCGACGTAGGTCTTGTGGTGCTTGCCGTAGTGGAAGCCGAGGGTATTCGCAGAGATCACCGGCGCAAGCGCAGTGTCGGCGTACGGTAGGTTCGGAAGCGTGAACATGGCGCGGGGCTCCGTCGGACGTTGGCTGAAGGAACTCCACGGCCACGGCGGGAAACGCCGGGCGCCGCGGAGACGTCGATGATACGCGAGCGGCTACGAGGCCCGGATGACGGCGCAGGCGAGCCGCGCGCCGGCATTGCCCGTGGGCTGCGTCTTGAAGTCGTCGGGATCCTTGTGGACGATCAGTCCCCTACCCACGACGCTCGTCGGGCCGGCGGCGACGGTGACGTCGTCGAGGACGAACGATGCCTTGGCCATGCCGGACGCGTCGGCCCGGAGGCTCGGCATGTCACCCGCGTGATGCGGCGCGGTCTGCGGCCCGTGCGGCTTGCCGTCGGGGTTGAAGTGGCCGCCGGCGCTCATGCCGTCACCGGAACTGCAGTCGCCCTTCTCGTGCACGTGGAAGCCGTGCTCCTGGTTGGGCGCAAGGCCGCTCACCTCGGCGGTCACGTAGA
>CAYQAF010000376.1:0-3025 GCA_964415375.1 uncultured Alcaligenaceae bacterium | reverse complement strand
GAGCGCGTGAAACGCGGGATGACCCGCACGTTCCAGATCAACACGCTGTTCCCGGGGCTCACCGTGCTCGAGTCGGTGGTCCTCGCGGTGGCCGAGCGCCGCGGCCGGGCCGGCCGGTGGTTCAGCACCGTCGCCAGCCTGCGCGAGGAGACCGACGAGGCGATGGCGCTGATCGGGTCGCTGCGCCTCGGCCCTGAAGCCAACGCACTCACGCGCAACCTGCCCTACGGCAAGCAGCGGCTGGTCGAGATCGCACTGGCGCTCGCCACGCGCCCGGGCATCCTGCTGCTCGACGAGCCGGCCGCCGGCATCCCGGCGGGGGAGAGCACCGAGCTCTTCGGCGTGATCGCGGCGCTGCCCCGCGATGTCACGATCCTGTTCATCGAGCACGACATGGACCTCGTGTTCCGCTTCGCCGAGCGCATCACGGTGCTCGTCGGCGGCCGCGTGCTCACCGAAGGCACGCCGACGGAGATCGCGGCCGATCCGCGCGTGCGCGAGGTCTACCTCGGCGAGGCGCAGCATGGCTGAGCTGCTGGCGGTCGAGGGCGTCACCGCCGGCTACGGCGAGAGCGTCGTGCTGGAGGACCTCTCGTTCGCGCTCGAGGAAGGCGACAGCATGGCGCTCCTCGGGCGCAACGGCGTCGGCAAGACCACGCTGCTCGTCACGCTGATGGGGTTGACGCGCCTGCACCGCGGCACGCTGCGCTGGCGGGGCGCCGATCTCGCGGCGCTGCCCACACACCGGCGCAGTCACGCGGGGCTCGGCTGGGTGCCGCAGGAGCGCTTCATGTTCCCCTCGCTCACCGTCGAGGAGCACCTGACGGCGGTGGCGCGGCCCGGACGCTGGACGGTACCCCGGGTCTACGAGATCTTCCCGCGCCTCGCCGAGCGACGCGCGAACTTCGGCAACCAGCTCTCCGGCGGCGAGCAGCAGATGCTCGCGATCGGCCGGGCCCTGATGGTGAATCCGCAACTCCTGCTGCTCGACGAGCCGATGGAAGGACTTGCCCCGATCATCGTGCAGGAACTGATGAACGTGATTCGCGAGCTGGTCGACGACGGCGGCATGGCGGTGATCGTCGTCGAGCAGCACGCCAAGCTCGCGCTGACGCTCACGCGCAAGGCCGTCGTGCTCGACCGGGGGCGGGTCGTGCATCGCGCCGACAGCGAGGCGCTGCTCGCGGATCCCGAGCGGCTGCACCGGCTCGTCGCGGTCGCCTGACCCCCGCCGCGGAGAACTGCATGAAGGCCATCGCGATCATCCAGGACGAACACCGTGCGATCACCGCGGTGATCGAGGGCCTGCGCCACCTGCTCGAGGAGATCGCGAGCGGCCGCATGGCGCCCGACCACACGCTGCTCCGCGCGCTGTTCGGCTACATCGAGCAGTTTCCCGAGCGCCTGCACCACCCGAAGGAGGACGAGTTCCTGTTCGCGAAGCTGCGCCTGCGCCGCCCCGATGCAGCGCCGCTGCTCGACGCGCTGTCCCGCGAGCACGAGGTCGGGCGCGAGCGTTTCACGGAGCTCAAGGCGGCCTACGAGGGATTCGCGGCCGATCCCTCGACCATCGCTCCGTTCGCCGAGCGGGTCGAGCGCTACGCGCACTTCCACTGGAAGCACATGCGGCGCGAGGAGGACGAGGTGATGCCGATGGCGCGGCAGGCGCTGCTGCCCGAGGACTGGGCGGCGATCGACGCGGCATTCGCCTCCAACAACGATCCCGTGGTCGGGGTGCCCGCGCAGAAGGCGTTTCGCGAGCTGTTCCGGCACCTGGTGGCCACGATGCCGCCGCCCTATGGCGTGGGTCCGGAGGCCGCGCAGGGAAACTGACGCCGGGTGCGGTTGCCCGGTAGCCGTACAATTCGCGCAGGGGGGTGACAGCACCATGCCTGCGGAAGCGACGGCGCCCGGCGCCGAGGACCTGATCACGTTCAGCAAGACGGTCGGCGAGTCCGACGTCTATCTCTTCGCCGGCATCACCGGCGACCTCTCGCCGGTCCACACCGACCACGAGTTCATGAAGCGCAATTCGCCGTTCGGCGAGCGCATCGCCCACGGCGTGCTGGTGCTCGGGTTCACCTCGGCCGCTTCGACGATCGCGGCGGACCGGATGATGCGCGCCTTCGGCTGGAAGTCGATGGCCTCGCTGGGCTACGACGGCATCCGCTTCGTCGCGCCGGTGCGGATCGGCGACACGATTACCGTTCGATACCGGGTGACCGCGCGCGACACGGAGAAGCGGCGCACGACCTCGGAGTTCGAGGTCGTCAACCAGCGCGACGAGACCGTGCTCGTCGGCCGCCACATCATGAAGTGGTTCGAATGACGACCAGCAAGGTAGTGAGCTTCGCGGAGGCCGTGGCCGCGATTCCCGACGGCGCGGTGGTGGCGGCGAGCGCTTCCTCCGGCCTCAATACGCCGGATCGCGCGCTGCAGGCGCTCGGCGACCGCTTCCGGGCCACCGGCCATCCGCGCGGCCTCACGCTCGTGCTGCCGATTGCGGCGGGCGACATGTACGGCATCAAGGGCATCGATCACCTCGCCGAGCGGGGGCTCCTCGACCGCGTGATCGCCGGCTCGTATCCGAGCGGACCGTCGTCGTTCGAGCCGCCGCGCATCCGCAAGCTCATCGCCGAGAACGCGCTCGGCGCGTGGAACCTGCCCTCCGGCGTGATCCTCGACATGCTGCGCGACGCCGCGGCGAAGCGCCCGGGCGTGCTCACCAAGGTCGGCATGGGCACGTACGTGGACCCGCGGCTCGAGGGCGGGCGCATGAACGACGCCGCGCGCCCCGACATCGTGCGCGTCGTCGAGTTCGGCGGCGAGGAGTGGCTGCACTTCACGAACTTCCACCCGCACGTCGGGATCGTGCGCGGCACGACCGCCGACGAGAACGGCAACATCTCGATGGAGCACGAGGGTGCCTACCTCGGCAACGTCGAGGTGGCGCTCGCCGCGCGCAACGCCGGCGGCATCGTCATCGCGCAGGTGAAGCGCATCACCGCGCGCGGCTCGATCCACC
>CAYQAF010000375.1:0-3040 GCA_964415375.1 uncultured Alcaligenaceae bacterium | reverse complement strand
CGCGCTGCGCTCGGACGCGAGCCAGCGGCGGACGTCGGTGCCGGGCAGCAGGTCGATCGCGAGCGGCGTGCGGCCGTCCCAGTACGACGAGATCTGCAGGATCGCCGGGCCGGACAGGCCGCGATGCGTGAACAGCAGGTTCTCGCGGAAACGCCCTCCGTTGCAGGCCACCTCCGCGTCCACCGACAGCCCCGAGAGGTCGCCGAAGCGCGACAGGAGATCCGGCGGGAACGCCAGCGGCACGAGCGCCGGACGCGGCGCGACGACCGGCAACCCGAACTGCTCGGCGATGCGATAGCCGAGAGGCGTCGCGCCGATCTTCGGCACCGTGAGCCCGCCGGTGGCGACGACGAGCGATCGCCCGCGCGCAGGACCGCGCGACGTCGTCACGGTGAACGCGTCGCCCTCCCGCACGACGCCCGCGACCGCGCACGGGTGCCACCACGTCACGCGGCCGCGCTCGCACTCCGCCTTCAGCATGTCGACGATCTGCCGCGACGAGCCGTCGCAGAAGAGCTGTCCGAGCTTCTTCTCGTGCCAGGCAATGGCGTGGCGCTCGACCAGCGCGAGAAAGTCGCGCGGCGTGTAGCGCGCGAGCGGCGAGCGGCAGAAGTCCGGATTCTGCGACAGGTAGTTCGCGGGCCCGGCGTGGATGTTGGTGAAGTTGCAGCGGCCACCGCCGGAGATGCGGATCTTCTCGCCGATCGCCGGGTGGTGCTCGATGAGCAGCACGCGCCGGCCACGCTGCCCGGCGACACCGGCGCACATCATCCCGGCGGCACCGGCGCCGACGACGATCGCGTCGAATGACTCGCGACTCCTCATCGCGCCGGCGCCCGAACGCGTTGGGACGCCGCACGCACTTCAGGACCCGAAGAAGTCCCGCACGCGATCGAAGAAGCTCTTCGCCCGCGGCGTGTGCGACTCCGGGTTCTTTTCGTTGATCGCCTCGAACTCGCGCAGCAGTTCCTTCTGCCGCGCCGTCAGGTTGACCGGCGTCTCGACGGCGACGTGGCAGTACAGGTCGCCGGTCACCGAGCCGCGCACCGGCCGGATGCCCTTGTTGCGCAGGCGGAACACCTGGCCGGTCTGCGTCTCCGCCGGGATCCTGATCTTGGCCTGGCCGTCGAGCGTGGGGATCTCGATCTCGCCGCCGAGCGCTGCGGTGGCGAAGCCGACCGGCATCTCGCAGTGCAGGTCGGCGCCCTCGCGCTGGAAGACCGCGTGCGGCTTCAGTTGCACGACGACATAGAGGTCGCCGGGAGGCCCGCCGTTGACGCCGGCCTCGCCCTCGCCGGCGAGGCGAATGCGGTCCTCGTGGTCGACGCCCGCCGGGATCTTCACCGAGAGCGTCTTGTGCTTGCGCGTGCGTCCCTCGCCGCCGCACGCCGCGCACGGATCGGTCACCATCTTGCCGCTGCCGTGACAGGTCGGGCAGGTCTGCTGGATCGAGAAGAATCCCTGCGACACCCGCACCTCGCCACGCCCGCCGCACGTGGTGCAGGGCTTCGGCTGCGTGCCGGGCTTGGCGCCGCTGCCGTGGCAGGTCGCGCAGGCCTCGAGCGTCGGGATACGGATCTTGGCCTCCGTGCCGCGCGCCACCTCCTCGAGCGAGAGCTCGAGGTTGTAGCGGAGGTCGGCGCCGCGGAACATCCCCGTGCCGCGCCCGCGGGAGGACTGCTGGCCGAAGATCTCGCCGAAGATGTCGCCGAACGCGTCGGCGAAGCCGCCGAAGCCTTCCGGCCCGCCCGGGCCGAACGGCCCGCGTCCGCCGCCGAAGCCGGCGGAAGGGTCGACCCCCGCGTGCCCGAACTGGTCGTACGCCGCGCGCTTCCGGGCGTCGGAGAGGACCTCGTAGGCCTCCTTCGCCTCCTTGAACTTGTCCTCCGAGCTCTTCTCCCCCGAATTGCGATCCGGGTGGTGCTTCATCGCGAGCTTGCGGTAGGACTTCTTGATGTCCTCCTCCGAAGCGTCGCGGTTCACTCCCAGCACCGTGTAGTAGTCGCGCTTCTGTGCCATCGGTCGCTCTCTTGCCTTCCCTCGACGCCCCACGACAAACGGCCGGGCCGGGCGGCGCCTTGGTCGTCAGCGCTCGCTCCGGTCCGGCCCTTGACCCGTCGCCACTGGCCGCCGCACGTGCGGCGGCCGGACGTCGCCTGCTGCCGCTACTTGCGGTCCTTCACCTCGGTGAACTCGGCGTCGACCACCTTCTCGTCGCGCTTCCCGCCCGCCGCGCCGCCCGCACCGGCCGATGGTCCGGGCTCTTCGCCACCGGCCGCACCGTCTTGCGGTCCTTGCGTCTTCGCGTAGATCGCCTCGCCCAGCTTCTGGGCCGCCGCCTGCAGCGCCTCGCCCTTGGCATCGAGCGCCTCCTTCGAGGCGTCGGGCTGCTTCAAGAGCTCCTCGGCCGCCTTGATCTCGGACTCGATCTTCGCCTTCTCGTCGGCGCCGACCTTGTCGCCGAACTCGGCGAGCGACTTCTTCACGCCGTGCATCAGCGCGTCGAGGCTGTTCCTCGCCTGCGCGAGCTCGAAACGGCGGTGGTCCTCGGCCTTGTTCGCCTCGGCGTCCTTGACCATGCGGTCGATCTCGGTCTCGGACAGCCCGGAGTTGGCCTTGATCGTGATCTTGCTTTCCTTGCCCGTCGCCTTGTCCTTCGCGTTGACGTGCAGGATGCCGTTGGCGTCGATGTCGAAGGTCACCTCGATCTGCGGCATGCCGCGCGGCGACGGCGGGATGCCCTCGAGGTTGAACTGCCCGAGGCTCTTGTTGCCGGACGCCATCTCGCGCTCGCCCTGCAGCACGTGGATCGTCACCGCCGACTGGTTGTCGTCGGCGGTCGAGAACACCTGCTGCGCCTTGGTCGGGATCGTCGTGTTCTTCTGGATCAGCTTGGTCATCACGCTGCCGAGCGTCTCGATGCCGAGCGACAGCGGCGTCACGTCGAGCAACAGCACGTCCTTGCGCTCGCCCGCGAGCACCGAGCCCTGGATCGCCGCGCCGACCGCGACGGCCTCGTCGGGATTCACGTCCTTGCGCG
>CAYQAF010000374.1:0-3041 GCA_964415375.1 uncultured Alcaligenaceae bacterium | reverse complement strand
GCACGACGGCGAAACCGACTCGCCGTGCGCGTCGACGCCACGCACGTTCCTGATGGCACCATCGATCAACGGGAGCGGCGCATTCTCGCAGTGCAGCCTCGCGACCATGGCCCCCGCCGTGGAGTCCGCCAAGTGCCTCACAGCGACCGGATTCGTGGATCTCGCGCTCGAGGCGTCGGCTGGTGTCTCCGGGCTCGCGGGCCAACCGCTCGCTGTCGCGGTGGAATTAGTCTCCGTCGGCAGCCTGGACAGCCCTACAGCCGCCGTGACGCTGTCAGTCGATACGGCGCTGCAGATCCTTGCTGCCGCCGCCGCCGGCGGCACCTGCGCGACGGCGCCTGGCACGGTGACCTGTGACTTTGTATCAATCGCGCCGAACGAGCGGCGTCGCATCGACCTGCAACTGCTGGGCAACGCTGCAGGTCAACATTCAGTCTCGGCCACGCTCGCTGCGCCGCTTGACCAGAACAGCAGCAACGACAGTACTGTCATCTCGCTCTCGTTGACCGCGGCGTCCGACGGTGCGCTGACATTTTCCCCTGCCACGCTCAGCGGCACGGAGCGGCAAGTGCAGCGTGCTTCGATCCTGCTGACCACCAGCGGCACCGAGCCTCTGACGAACGTGACCATCCGAGTCGCCGTTCCCGCCGACACGCTCGAGGTCGTCGCTGCCAGCGCGGATCAGGGCACTTGCTCCGCGACCGCGGGAACGGTCACGTGCAACCTCGATACTGTCGCCGCCGGCGTCGCGCGACGCCTGGAGCTCGATCTGCGCGGCACACACTCGGCGACTTCGACGATCGAGGCGACGCTGACGGCTGCCAACGATGCAGACGCGAGCAATAACCGCGCGTCGGCCACGGTGAGCGTTGCAGCAGTCATCAGCGCCAGTTCGAGCGGCCGCGGCGGTGGCGGAACGACGGATTTTGCGCTGCTTGCGGTCCTGCTGACGCTGATCACCGCACGCGCCGTACGTGAGGCCTGAAACCTGGGTTATTGGTCGGGCGACATTCGTGCGGTCGCCAGAATCTCACCGGCCGCGTGTTCCAGTCGTCGGGCCGCTTCAACCGGACCGAACTCGGCGACCAGGGCCGCCGCAAGCTCACGCGTAAGTCGCTGAATCTTTAGCACGTTGTACATGCCACGCAGCATAGCGAGCGTAGTGGCCGGCGGACGTACGCTAACGCACAGACGCCGCCGACACGTCCAGTACGCTACCCGACTTGCAGAGGACTAAACGTCCTTACGGGGAGACCGCTATGACGATTGCAAGTCTGCTGCTAGGCGCATTCCTCGGCTTTCTGGCCGGGGTGCTGGCAATGTCACTGCTCCGTGTCGCCGCCTTCGATCCGCCGACGCTGACGCCAGCGTCGGACCCGAATGCCCAAGGCCCGGGCGGCTTTACTGCCGGGCGGGATCAGCAGGGCATGTCGAGACGCTAGCGCGAGCCTCAGCACACTTCCTGGAAGTGCACTTGCACTGCAATGGATGCGTGCAATCGGCGGACGTAAACTCGGCGCACCGGCTCCAGGGAGACGCAGCACCCGTTGCAACCGCAACGTGAATTACAACCTCCTGAGGATCGAAACCAGCGCAATGGCCGAGCCGCACCGCGATCTGACGACTCCGCTGCCGGCAGAGTTGGCCGACCAGGCCCCGAGCACCGCTGTATTGCCCCCCAGCACGGCGTTGCCACATTCCGACGAAGGCGCCCGGATTTCCACGGGGCCCGCCGTGGGCCCGGGGACCGTTCTGCGTCACCGCTACGTGCTCGAGCGAGAGCTCGGCCGCGGCGGCATGGGCGCTGTGTACCGCGCGCTGGACCGCAACAAGCAAGGCTTGCCGCCACAGCAGCGTCACGTGGCTGTCAAGGTGCTGCGCGAGGAGTTGGCACGTCTTCCTGATGCGCTGCATGTGCTGCGCCGCGAGGCGCACCAGGCGCAGTCGCTCTCTCATCCCGGTATCGTCAACGTCTTCGATTTCGATCGCGACGGCGACATCTATTTCATCACGATGGAGCTGCTCGAGGGCGAGTTGCTGAGCGATCTGATCCGACGCATCAGGCCCGGCAAGCTGTCTCGCGAGGCGGCGACCGACATCCTGCGCGACCTCGGCAATGCAGTGGCGTACGCGCATTCGCGCGGTGTACTTCACATGGATCTCAAGCCCGGCAACGTGATGATCACGACGCAGGGTGAAGTGCGCGTTCTGGATCTCGGCCTTGCGCATCCGCACATGACTGAGCCGTGGATCTCCGATCACCCGCCCCCGTTCCATGCGGCCACCCCGACGTATGCGAGCTGCGAGCAGCTGGACGGTGCCGCTGCGGACGTGCGCGACGATGTGTTCAGTTTCGCCTGCGTGGCCTACGAGCTCTTGGGTGGCGAACACCCGTTCGGTCGAAGTTCGGCCCGCGAGGCGCGCGAGCACGGACGCCGCCCGCGTCGCATTCGCGGCCTGTCACGGCGAGAGTGGCGGGCACTCCGTCAAGGTCTCGCCTGGACCCGGGATGATCGGCAGCGCAGTCTCGGCGATCTGCTCGAAGGGCTCGGGCTCATGGCAACGACGCGGCATGCCCAGCCCAGGCAAAGGATCGAGCGCCCCGCGGCGGAACCCGGCAGTTCGCGCTGGTGGCTGACCACTGCCGGCCTGGCCATCCTCGCGATCGGGTTCTATATCGCCTGGGTCCGACTGGCACCCGACGGCGGCCGCGACAGTGTGCCTGGCGTTGTGCGAGATGACAGTGTGCGTCCGACGCCGCGCGAGGAATTGCCGCCGGCAGCCGCTTCGGCCGCAACGGATTCAATGCCCACGGATTCCGTACCAGCGGATGCCGTCCCAGCCGATTCGGTGCTGGCGGACTCCCTCGCGACCAGCGAGGATCTCGTTCTACCGGACATTGCCGAGGCCATTGCTCTGACACCGGCGCCGACACCGGTCATCGCGGCCGCCGGTCCGGGACGATTGGGGTTCGCGGCAGACACCGTCACGGTCAGCGAATCTGCAAGGGTGGCACCGTTGCGCGTGGTGCGTCGCGGCGG
>CAYQAF010000373.1:0-3050 GCA_964415375.1 uncultured Alcaligenaceae bacterium | reverse complement strand
GAGCAGGGCCGCCTCGTCGAGGATGGGGCGTTCGATGCGCTGGCGACGGCCGGTCGCGTGCTGCCGAAGTTGCTGACGTAGTAGCGATTCCGCGCCCGGCGACCACGCGCCTCCCGGAATGGCACTCAAGTCCACGATCTGCAAGGCCGAGCTCACGATCGCCGACATCGACCGCGGCTACTACCGCGAGCACGCGCTGACCATCGCCAGGCACCCCTCCGAGACGGACGAGCGGATGATGGTCCGCGTGCTCGCCTTCGCGTTGCACGCGGACGACCTCCTGGCGTTCGGGCGCGGTCTTAGCGCCGACGATGAGCCCGACCTGTGGCGCCGCGACCTGACGGGCGCGATCGAGCAATGGATCGACGTCGGGTTGCCGGATGAACGCGACGTGCGCAAGGCTTGCGGCCGCGCGCGGCAGGTCTCCATCGTTGCCTACGGCGGCCGTGCGGCGGACCTGTGGTGGGCCGGCGCGCGCGAGGCGCTGGAGCGCCAGGACCGGCTTGTCGTGCGCGAAGTGCCGCTCGACGCGAGCCGGGCGCTGTCGCGGCTGGCCGGTCGTTCGATGCGCCTGCAGTTCACGATCCAGGACGGGCACGTCTACGTCACCGACGGCGAGTCGACGGTTGCCGTCGATCTGCGTGTCCTCAAGGGCGCGTCGGGTTCACGCTGAGCACGGCGATGGCGCGACCATCCATCATGGCATGATACGGCCGGACTCCGCCATGCTCGCCGAGCACCCGCCAACGCTGTACGTGGTTTCCGACAGTCGCGGTCAGACCAGTGCCTCGGTGTTGCAGGCTGCCCTCGTGCAGTTCCAGGGCCAGCGCTACACGATCGTGCGCGAGGCCAACGTACGGACCGTGGAGCAGGTCGAGGCCATCGTCGACGCTGCCGCGCGCACGCACGGTGTCGTGGTCTACACGCTGGTCGCCGACGAGACCCGCCGCGCGATGCACCAGGCCGCGGCAAGCCGTGCGGTGCCCGTCGTCGACGTGCTCGGGCCCGCGCTGACGGCGCTGCACGATCTGTTCAAGCGCGCCCCGCAGGCCGAGCCCGGCCTGCTCTACGCAAGCGAGCGCGAGGGGTTCGACCGCCACGAAGCGATCGACTACACGCTGAAGCACGACGATGGCCGCCGTCCCGACGGGCTCCCGCGCGCCGACGTCGTGCTGGTCGGCGTCTCGCGCTCGGGCAAGAGCTCAACCTGCTTCTATCTCGCCTACCAGGGCGTGAAGGCCGCGAACGTGCCGCTGGTGCCCGGCCAGCCGGTACCGCAGGAGCTCGAGGCGCTGCCGAAGGAGCGCGTGATCGGACTCTGGGTCAATCCGGGCCGGGTGATCGCGATGCGCGAGGCGCGAGCGCGCCACATGGGCGTCGCCACGCAAGGCGCCTACACCGACCTCGAACTGGTGCGGCAGGAGGTGCGCGCCGCCCACCACATCATGTCCTCGCAGGGCTGGCACACGCTCGACGCGTCCTACATGGCCGTCGAGGAAATTGCGCGCGACGTGATGCGCCTGCGCGGTCTGCCCGAGCGCAGCCTCGGCTGAACGCTGTCGGGTTTTGCGCTGCCGTGCTCTTCGATCCCGACCGCCACGAAGCGCTCGGCGATGTCGCCTGGGATGCCTCCCGGGTCCGCGACGCCATCCGGTCCATCGTCCACGACATCGAGCGCCGCTACGTGGCCGACGGTTGCTGGCCCGTGCATCCGCTGGACGACGAGGGCGACACGCCCCGAACGGGCTTCAAGGGTCTCTACCTCGGTCGCGCCGGCGTGCTGTGGTCGCTGTGGTACCTGCAGCACCGCGGCGCGGTGGAACTCGCCGGCGACCCGTGCGCGGGCATCAGGGTGACTGATGCCGCGTACCGCGACGATCCTGACACCGGGAACGTCGTGCCGTCCTACTACCTGGGCGAGGTGGGCATCCTGCTCGTGTTGTGGCGCATGACGAGGTCGGGCGCCGCGGCGGACCGGCTTTATGCGTCGATCGGGTCGAACATCGGGAATCCGACCCGCGAAGCGCTCTGGGCGGCCCCCGGGACGATGGTCGCGGCCTGGCACCTGTGGGAGGCGACCGGCGAGGAGCGCTGGCGCGCGCTGTTCATGGAGAACGTCGAAGAGCTCTGGCGAACCTGGTGCTTCGACGCGCGTCTCCAGTGCCACCTCTGGACACAGGATCTGTACGGCAGCGTCGTGCAGTACCTCGGCGCCGCCCACGGCTTCGCGGGCAATGCCTATCCGCTGCTGAAGGGCGCCGCGTTGCTCGATGCGAAACGTCGCGAAGCGCTCTACGAGCGCTGCGTGGCCACGCTGCGCGCCACCGCAAGGACCGAAGACGGCGCCTGCAACTGGCCGCCCGGCACATCCGCGCCGCGACCCGGCCGACCGGGCATGCTGATGCAGTGGTGCCACGGCGCACCCGGCGTGGTGACGGCGCTGGCGGACTTTCCGCCACATCGATCAGCCGACATGGACGCCATGCTGATCGGCGCCGGCCACGCGATCTGGAAGGCCGGGCCGCTTGCCAAGGGTCATGGCCTGTGCCACGGCACGGCGGGCAACGGCTACGCGTTCCTCAAGCTGTTCCGACGCACCGGTGACGCCTTGTGGCTGGAACGCGCGCGATCCTTTGCCATGCATGCGCTGGCGCAAGGGGAGCGGATGCGGCAACACTACGGGCAGGGGCGCTACACGCTGTGGACGGGCGACCCGGGGCTCGCGGTCTACCTGTGGCACTGCGTCGACGGAACGGCGGAACTGCCGGCGCTGGACGTACTTCAGTGACGGGAGCTGCTAACGAATGCGCTTCGCGCCGGCGCCGACGACTTCCGAGCCCGGCTTCCCGGGTCAGACCGGAACCGATCGCAGGATAGCTATCCCGGAAATGGCGCGATGATTTCGATCAATCCCGCAGAGATCGAATGGTCGGCCATACGCGCCCAGGGGTCGGGCGGGCAGAACGTCAACAAAGTGTCGACCGCGCTGCACCTGCGCTTCGCCATCCGCGCCTCGTCGTTGCCGGACGCGGTCCAGGCTCGGCTGCTCC
>CAYQAF010000372.1:0-3080 GCA_964415375.1 uncultured Alcaligenaceae bacterium | reverse complement strand
CAGCCGCCGCCCGCTTCCCTTTCGGCTCGCTTGCCGGTGCGGCTCCGGTTGGGATCGAATCACCGTCCCCGGACACGTAGACCAGCATCTGCCGCCCGATGTCGATCTCGTCGTGGTCGCGCAGGAAGTGCTTGGCCACGGACTTGCCGTTGACGAGCGTCCCGTTGGTGCTGTTCAGGTCCTCGAGGAAGGAGTCATCGAGGATCGTCACCACCGCGGCGTGCTCGCCGCTCACCGCGGGAAAGGGCAGGCACACGTCGTTGTCGGCGCGCCGGCCGATCGTGAGCCGCTCGCGGTCGAGGGGGATGTCCCGCGTGCGGCCGTCCGGCAGCTTCAGCACCAGCTTGCCCATGGGGCGCGCGGCGTCAGCCGGCCTTGCGCTTGGCCAGGAACCGTTGCGCCCAGCCGGAGGTGGGCAGGAAGCCCGTCGGTACGCGCCCGAGGATCACCGAGATGTTGTCGCGGCCGCCGTTCTGGTTGGCGAGCTCGACCAGCTCCGCTGCGGCCTCCGGAAGCTCGGTGCGCTTGCCCGCGATGATCGAATGCACGACCTCGGGCTCGACCATGTCGGTCAGGCCATCCGAGCACAGCAGGTAGATGTCGTCCAGCTCGAGCCGGTACTCGGAGATGTCCGCCGGCACGATCGCCTCGATGCCGAGCGCGCGCGTCACCAGGTTCTTGTTGAGCGAGTACTTGGCCTGCTCCTTGGTGAGCTGGCCGCTGTCGATCTGCTCCTGCAGCAGCGAGTGGTCGTGCGTCAGTTGCTCGAACTTCTCGCCGCGCAGCCGGTAGCAGCGCGAATCGCCGATGTGGCCGATCGACACGCGATTGCCGAAGAACACCGCCGCGACGATCGTCGTGCCCATGCCGGCGCACTCCGGTCGCGCCTGCGCGGCCTCGTAGATGCCCTTGTTCGCCGCGGCGATCTGCTGCGACAGCAGCATCGCGGCGTGCGTGAGGCCGCTCTGCACGTCCACCTTGGAGAGCTCGCGGCCCGACCTCAGCTCGGGCATCAGGCCGTTCGAGACCACGTTCACCGCGATGCCGCTCGCGACCTCGCCCGCGCTGTAGCCGCCCATGCCGTCGGCCAGCACCGCGAGGCCGGCCTCGCCGTCGACGAACACCGAGTCCTCGTTGTGCGTGCGCACCATGCCCGGATGCGACAGGCACGTGACGTCGAGGGGAACGCGTTCGGTCATGTCAGTCCCGGTCAGACGGAGGCGGCGCGCCCTTCGCGCCTCTTCGCGAGGATCTTCGCGACCGCGACGACGAGGAACGCACCCACCACGGAGAACGCGTAGTGCGCCCACGACGGCAAGCCTTTCATGATCTGCGCCGCGGCCGGATCGGTGGCGATCAGCTCGCCCGCGATCCAGCCGAGCAGTGCCCCGCCCGCGACGATGACCATTGGGAAGCGCTCGATCAGCTTGAGGATGATCTTCGAGCCGACCACCACCAGCGGGATCGACACCACCAGGCCGAAGATCAGCAGCGCCATGTTGCCCTTCGCGGCACCGGCGACGCCGATCACGTTGTCGAGGCTCATCACGAAGTCGGCGATGATCACCGTGCGCACCGCACCACCCAGCGTGGCACTGCCTTGGATCTCGTGGCCGCCGCCGCCATCGTCCTCGGGCAGCAACAGCTTGATGCCGATCCACAGCAGCGCCAGCGCGCCGGCGATCTTGAGCCAGGGCAGCGTGAGGAGCGACGCCGCGAACGCCGTCAGCGCCACGCGCAGGCCGATCGCGCCGGCCACGCCCCAGAAGATGCCCTTCTTCTGCAGGTGGGGCGGCAGGTTGCGGCAGGCGAGCGCGATCACCACCGCGTTGTCCCCCGCGAGCAGGATGTCGATGACGATGATCTGGACGACCGCGACCCAGAATGCCGTGTGGGTCAGCTGCTCCCAGAATCCCAGTCCCGCCAGCTCCATCGATCCCCCCTGCCCGTCCGCCGCCCGCGTCGGCTACAGCACGCTCTTCAGGAGCTTGCCCATCTCCGCGGGGTTCTTCGTCACCTTGATGCCGCAGGCTTCCATCACCGCGAGCTTCTCCTGCGCCGTGCCCTTGCCGCCCGAAATGATCGCGCCGGCGTGGCCCATGCGCTTGCCCGGCGGCGCGGTGACGCCCGCGATGAAGCCGACCACCGGCTTCTTCATGTTCGTCTTGACCCACTCGGCGGCCGCTTCCTCGTCGGTGCCGCCGATCTCGCCGATCATGATCACCGCATCGGTGTCGGGGTCGTCGTTGAAGAGCTGCAGCACGTCGATGTGCTTGAGGCCATTGACCGGGTCGCCGCCGATGCCCACGGCGCTCGACTGGCCAAGGCCCAGGTCCGTGAGCTGGCCGACGGCCTCGTAGGTGAGCGTGCCGGAGCGCGAAACCACCCCGATGCGCCCCTTCTTGTGGATGTGCCCCGGCATGATGCCGATCTTCAGCTCGTCGGGCGTGATGACGCCCGGGCAGTTCGGCCCGAGCAGCAGCGTGTTCCGGCCCTGCATGCGGTCGCGGGTGCGGATCATGTCGCGCACCGGGATGCCTTCGGTGATACAGACGACGAGGTCGAGCCCCGCGTCGACCGCCTCGTCGATCGCGGCAGCGGCAAACGGCGGCGGCACGTAGATCACCGAAACGGTCGCGCCGGTGGCCTGCTTCGCCTCCTTCACCGTCGCGTAGATCGGGATGCCCTCGAAGTCCTCGCCGGCCTTCTTCGGGTTGACGCCGGCAACGAAGCAGTTGCGGCCGTTGGCGTAGTCGCGGCACATCCGGGTGTGGAACTGGCCGGTCTTGCCGGTGATCCCCTGGGTCATCACCTTGGAGTTCTTGTTGATCAGGATCGACATGTCTTAGTTCCCCCTCGCCGCGGCGACGACTCTCTCCGCCGCTTCCGCCATGTTGTTCGCCGTGATGATCGGCAGTCCGGACTCGGCGATCATCTTCTTGCCGATGTCCTCGTTGGTCCCCTTCATCCGCACCACCAGCGGCACCTTGAGCCCCACTGCCTTCGACGCGGTGATCACGCCCTCGGCGATCGTGTCGCACTTCATGATGCCGCCGAAGATGTTGACCAGGATCGCCTTG
>CAYQAF010000371.1:0-3081 GCA_964415375.1 uncultured Alcaligenaceae bacterium | reverse complement strand
CGCGCGTACCGACACCCCGGCGGCGCTCGACGAGGCCGAGTTCCTCGAGCTGCCGCAGCGCGTCACGGATCGTGTGCCGACTGACCCCGAAATCCTGCGTCAGCTGCAGCTCGCCCGGCAGAGTGGAGCCGACCGCCAGCTTCCCGCTGCGGATACGGCCGATCAGCTCATCGGCAATCTTGCGGTATCGCGTCACGGCTCCCTCGCGCCCGGCCCGCCCGGGCCAATTGTCCGGACAATTGCCGGATGATATACAGGATGCCCGCCGGGCGCCGCCCCGGCCGCACCGTGAGAGGAAACCATGGTCCAGCACGCCAGGCAACTGGGCGGTCAGCGTTACCGCGAAACCTTCGGCCGCAGCTACGAGGACTTCGTCGTCGGCGACGTGTACGAGCACCGGCCCGGGCGCACGATCACCCAGGCCGAAAACACCTGGTTCACGCTGCTGACGATGAACACGCACCCGCTGCACTTCGACGAGCAGTACGGCAAGGCGAGCGAGTTCGGCCGCTGTCTGGTCGCGAGCCCGCTCACGGTCGCGATCATGGTCGGAATGAGCGTGACCGATGTCAGCCAGAAGGCGATCGCGAACCTGGGCTGGCGCGAGATCCGCCTCACGCACCCGGTCTTCCCGGGCGACACGTTGTACGCGGAGTCGGAGGTGCTCGAGACGCGCGAATCGAAGAGCCGGCCCGAGGCGGGCGTGGTCACGGTCCGCACGACGGGCCGCAACCAGGACGGCGTCGTCGTCTGCACGTTCGAGCGCACGATCCTGGTCTCGAAGCGCGGCCACAGCGTCGAAGACCGCATCGGATACTGATCGAGCGAGCGGAGACTCAGCCATGACCACGGCCATCGAAGAGCAGCAGGTCCTCGACACCATCGATCGCTGGGTCGAGAAGGAGGTGCGGCCAATCGCGCGGAAGTTCGACCAGGCCGACGAGTATCCGGCGGACCTCGTCGAGCAGATGAAGGAACTCGGGCTGTTCGGCGCCACGATCGGCCCGCAGTGGGGTGGCCTCGGGCTCTCGGCTTCGACCTATGCTCGCGTCGTTACCCGGATCTCGCAGGCGTGGATGGCGCCGACCGGCATCTTCAATTCGCACCTGATCATGGCCGCCTGCGTCGAGCGCCACGGCACCGAGGAGCAGAAGCAGCGCTACCTCCCCCGTTTCGCCACCGGCGAGTTGCGCGGCGGCATCGGCCTGACGGAGCCGAATGCCGGCACCGACCTGCAGGGTATCCGCACCGTGGCCCGTCGCGACGGCGACGGTTACGTGATCGACGGCACCAAGACCTGGATCACCAACGGCATCTACGGCACCTGCTTCGCCGTGCTCACGAAGACCGACCCGGCAGCGCAGCCGCGCCACAAGGGCATGAGCATGTTCATCGCCGAGAAGGGTCCGGGGTTCACCGTCGGGCGCAAGATCCGCAAACTCGGTTACCGCGCCATCGACAGCGCCGAGCTCGTCTTCGAGAATTTCCGCGTGGATGCAGACCAGCTCGTGGGCGGCACCGAGGGCCGCGGCTTCCACCATGCCGTCGGTGGACTCGAACTCGGCCGGATCAACGTCGCAGCGCGTGGCGTGGGCCTCGCGACCGGAGCATTCAAGGACGCCCTCTCATATGCGCAGCAGCGCCAGACGTTCGGCAAGCCGATCGCAGAGCACCAGGCGATCCAGCTCAAGCTCGCCGACATGGCCACGCGCGTCGAGGCCGCTCGGCTGCTCGTGGAGCAGGCCGCGCGCAAGTACGACACCGGCGAGCGATGCGACCTCGAGGCCGGCATGGCGAAGCTGTTCGCGTCGGAAAGCGCCGTCGAGAACAGCCTGGACGCGATGCGCATCTTCGGCGGTTACAGTTACTCGGTGGACTTCGACGTCGAGCGCTACTACCGCGACTCGCCGCTGATGTGCATCGGCGAGGGCACCAACGAAATGCAGCGCATCATCATCGCCCGCCAGCTGGTCGAGAGGAACCCGGTGTGACCACGGCCCTGCCCCTCGCCGGCATCCGCGTGCTGACGTTCGAGAACTTCGGCGCCGGGCCGTTCGGCTCGATGTACCTCGCCGACCTGGGCGCCGAGGTGATCAAGATCGAGAGCCGCGCACAGGGTGGCGATGCCACGCGCAGCATGGGCCCGTTCTTCCTCGGTGAGCACGACAGCCATTTTTTCCAGACGTTCAACCTCAACAAGAAGAGCGTCGCGCTCAACCTGAAGCACCCCGAGGGACAGGCCGCGTTCCGGCGCATCGTCCGTACGGCCGACGTCGTGATGAACAACCTGCGCGGCGACCAGCCCGAAAAGCTGGGCCTCGACTTTGCGACACTCGGACCGGTCAACCCGCGGATCCTCTGCGCGCACCTCTCCGCTTACGGCCGCGACAACGAACGCAAGGGCTGGCCGGGCTACGACTACCTGATGCAGGCCGAGGCGGGTTTTTTGCACCTGACCGGCGAGCCCGGCACGCCGCCCTCCCGGATGGGGCTGTCGATCATCGACTACATGACGGGCATCACGATGGCGGTGGCCATCCTGTCGTCGCTGGTCGGCGTGCTGAAATCGGGCCAGGGCCGCGACATCGACGTCTCGCTGTTCGACGTCGCGCTGCACCAGCTCACCTATCCCGGCAACTGGTACCTGAACGAGGGTCATCGCACCGAGCGACTGTCGCGCAGCTCCCACCCGTCCGCCGTGCCGGTGCAGTTGTTCAAGACCCGCGACGGCTGGATCTTCGTGATGTGCATGACCGAGAAGTTCTGGCTGGCGCTGCTCGGCGTGCTCGGCCGCGAAGATCTCGCAACGGATCCGCAGTACGCAACGGCGAAGGCGCGCCGCAGCAACCGCGATCGCCTCACTGATTTGCTCGACGCGGAGTTCCAGCGCGAGTCGACGCAGCATTGGCTCGAGCGCCTGCAGGGCCTGCTGCCCGTGGCGCCGGTGCACGATCTGCCGCAGGCGCTCGACAATCCGTTCGCGCACGCCGTCGGCATGGTGCGCTCGCTGCCGCACCCGACGCGGTCCGACTTCCGGGTGCTTGCGAACCCAATCAAGCTCGGTGGCGAGCGCCTGCCATC
>CAYQAF010000370.1:2307-3085 GCA_964415375.1 uncultured Alcaligenaceae bacterium | reverse complement strand
GACTGCCATATGGGCATCACCGCGGAGAACGTCGCGAAGAAGTACGGCATCTCGCGCGAGGACCAGGACGCGCTCGCTGCGGAAAGCCATCGCCGTGCCGGCCTCGCGGTCGACCACGGCTACTTCCGGGCGCAGGTCGTGCCGGTCGACATCCAGTTCAAGCGCGACAAAGTGCCGTTCGAGGTCGACGAATCGCCGCGGCCCGGCACCACGGCGGAGAAGCTCTCCGGCCTGCGCCCGGTGTTCGACAAGCAAGGCTCGGTCACCGCGGGCAACGCGTCCTCGATCAACGACGCCGCCGCCGCGGTCGTGCTGATGGAGCGCGAAGCCGCGGCCAAGCGCGGCCTGCAACCGATGGGCCGACTTGTCGCGTACAGCTACGCAGGTGTCGATCCCAGGTTCATGGGCATCGGCCCGGTGCCGGCGGTACAGACGCTCCTCGCGAAGACGGGACTCTCCATCGACGACATCGACGTGTTCGAGGTCAACGAGGCCTTCGCCGCGCAGGCGCTCGCCGTCTGCCGAGAGCTCAAGCTGCCGATGGATCGTGTCAATCCCAACGGCAGCGGCATCTCGCTCGGCCACCCGATCGGCGCCACTGGCGCAATCCTCGTCGTCAAGGCGCTCTACGAGCTCGCGCGAACCGGCGGCAGGCGCGCGCTGGTGACGATGTGCATCGGCGGCGGGCAGGGCATCGCCGCCATCTTCGAGCGCGATTGAACGCGTCGCCCGCAGCAACGACATTCGGCGCGCGGCGGGGTGCGCCGAGCGAACGATA
>CAYQAF010000370.1:0-2297 GCA_964415375.1 uncultured Alcaligenaceae bacterium | reverse complement strand
AGGGGACGACTCCCCCGCGCCGGCCGCACAGGAGGAGGACAAGATGGGACGAGTCGAAGGCAGGACGGCGCTGGTGACGGGCGCCTCGCGCGGCATCGGCCGGGCGATCGCGATCGAGCTCGCGCGCGAGGGCGCCAAGGTCGCGGTGAACTACGCGAGCAACGAGGCCAAGGCGCAGGAAGTCGCGGCCGAGATCGCGAAGCTGGGCGGCGAGTGCCATCTCACGCGCGCCAACCTCGCGGTCGCGGCGGAGGCACGCGGCATGGTGAAGGAGGTCGCCGAGCGCTTCGGGCACCTCGACGTGCTGGTCAACAACGCGGGCATCACCCGCGACGCGCTGCTCACGAAGATGACCGACGAGCAGTGGACCGAGGTCATCGCGACCAATCTCAACAGCACCTACTTCTGCACGTCGGCGGCAATACCCTACATGTCGAAGCAGAGCTACGGCCGGATCATCAACATCAGCTCGATGAACGGCCAGATGGCGGCGATGGGTCAGGCCAACTACAGCGCGAGCAAGGGCGGCATCATCGCCTTCAGCCGCACCGCCGCGCTCGAGCTCGCGCGCTACGGCATCACCGTCAACGTGATCGCGCCCGGATTCACCGAGACCGACATGTTCGCCTCGGTGCCGGCGCCGATCCAGACGATGATCAAGTCGAAGATCCCGGCCGCGCGCTTTGCCCATCCCGAGGAGATCGCGCGAGCGGTAATCTGGCTCGTCGCCGACGGCGACTACGTGACCGGCGAGGAGATCAACATCAACGGCGGCGCGTTCATGCAGTAGGCTTGCGTCCGTGGCCGGCGCACCACCCGGCCTGCGGCGGAGGGAAGCGATGATCGAGGGAACCTGCCTCTGTGGCGCGCTGCGCTACGAGATCGACGGGCCGCTGACGTCGATGATGAACTGCCACTGCTCGATGTGCCGCAAGCAGCACGGCGCGGCGTTCGCGACCTACGTCGTCGCGCCGGCGTCGGGCTTTCGCTGGATCGCGGGCGAGGACGAGGTCATTCGCTACCAGTCCTCCGCGCAGGGTTCGCGGGCGTTCTGCGGCCGGTGCGGCTCGGTCGCCCCCTCCGTGATGCCGTCGATGGGGGTCGTGTTCGCGCCCGCGGGCAATCTCGGTGGCGAGCTCTGGCGGCACCCCGAGGGCCACATGTTCGTGGGCTCGAAGGCGCCGTGGTACGCGATCACCGACCACCTGCCGCAACACGAGGTCTATCCGCCGGGGTTCCCCGCCGAGGGCGTGCCGCGCCCGCAGGCCTTGCCGCGTGAGGGCGTCACCGAGGGCAGCTGCCTGTGCGGCGAGGTCGCCTACGAGATCCGCGGGGAGCCGCTGCGGATGATGAACTGCCACTGCGAGCGCTGCCGGCTCGGGCGCAGCGCGGCGCACGCGACGAACGTGTTCTACAAGGTCGACGCGTTCCACTTCACGCGCGGCGAGTCGGAGGTGCGGGAGTACAAGGTGCCGGACGCGAAATTTCACGCCGTCGCGTTCTGCTCGCGCTGCGGCGGCAAGGTGCCGCGCATCTCCGCGGAGCGCGGCATCGTCGTCGTGCCCGCCGGCTCGCTCGACACCGATCCCGGCATCCGGCCGATGGCGCACATCTTCGTCGCCAACAAGGCCCCCTGGTTCGACATCACCGACACGCTGCCGCAGTTCGCGCAGATGCCGCCCGCGCCGGGCTGACGAACACGAGGGTCAGGGCGTACGGAACCAGAGGTAGTTCGGCGCCGGGATGAAGTCGAGGCACGCGCAGGGGGACAGCGACGAGAGGGCGCAGGTCGGTGCGGACGACGCGCCGCCCGACACCGGGGCGTGGAAGAGCGCGTCGCCCATCGGCACGACGAACCGGAATGCCGGCCGGCTCGCGGCGCTCCAGCGCGTCGCTTGGGGCTCGCCGTCGAGCGTGTAGCGCAGCCGGACGCTCCAGAAGTAGGACGCGCGGGGCGTGAGCGCTGCCGCAGACGATCCCAGGGCCGACCAGACGTTGGTCGCGCGGGCTGCCGGCGGCGGCGCAGTCCCCGGAAACCCCGGCTATCCTGGAAAACCCGGCCGGCGCCGAGCCCGGGGCCTCGGATGTTCGCCGATCGCCGTGGTTGCGATCGCCGTTGTCGCGGTCGTCGCGGTCGTCACCCTCGCTGCCGTGGTCGTGGTCGGCGTGGCGGTGACCAGGAGTGGGGCGGGCGACCCACCGGCAACCCGTGCCGCGTCGGCGCCGGGCGGGCGGGCCGCGACGACGCAGGCGCCGGCCTTGTCAGATGTCCCGATTCCGGCAGCGGCAACGCCGGC
>CAYQAF010000369.1:0-3091 GCA_964415375.1 uncultured Alcaligenaceae bacterium | reverse complement strand
TCGTCACCGACGACGACTACATCGTGATGGCCTCGGAAGTCGGCGTGCTCGACATTCCCGAGTCGAAGATCGTCAAGAAGTGGCGGCTGCAGCCCGGCAAGATGCTGCTCGTCGACCTCGAGGCCGGGCGCATCGTCGACGACGCCGAGCTGAAGCGCACGCTCGCCACCGCGAAGCCCTACCGCGCGTGGATCGAGCGCTGCCGCCTGCGGCTCGAGGACATGCCGGAGCCCGCGCCGGCCACGCCCTCGGAAGTGTCGCTGCTCGACCGCCAGCAGGCATTCGGCTGGACGCAGGAAGACGTCAAGGTGATCCTCGCGCCGATGGCGCAGACGGGCGAAGAGCCGATCGGCTCGATGGGCAACGACGCCGCGCTGCCCGTGCTCTCCGACCGGGCGAAGCCGTTCTACGGCTACTTCAAGCAGCTGTTCGCGCAGGTCACGAACCCGCCGATCGACCCGATCCGCGAGGAGCTCGTGATGAGCCTCGTCTCGTTCATCGGGCCGCGGCCGAACCTGCTCGGCATCGACACCACCGAGCCGCCGATGCGGCTCGAGGTCGAACAGCCGATCCTCACGTCGGACAGCATGGAGCGGCTGCGGCACGTCGAGCTCTTCACCGGCGGCGCGTTCAAGTGCGAGGAGCTCGACATCACCTACCCGGCGGACTGGGGTCCGAACGGCATGGAGGCCGCGCTCGCGAGCCTCGCCGCGCACGCCGAGGACGCGATCCGCCAAGGCCGCAATGTGCTGATCCTGTCCGACCGCACCGTGTCGGCGGAGCGGCTGCCGATCCCGGCGCTCCTCGCCACTGCCGCAGTGCACGAGCACCTGGTGAAGCAGGGCCTGCGCACGTCGGCAGGCCTGGTCGTCGAGACCGGGTCGGCCCGCGAGGTGCACCACTTCGCGCTGCTCGCGGGCTACGGCGCCGAGGCAATCCATCCCTACCTCGCGCTGGAAACGCTGCAGTCGCCGGCGCCGGCGCTGCCAGGCGTCGAGCCGAAGGACGCGCAGAAGCGCTTCATCAAGGCGGTCTGCAAGGGTCTCTACAAGGTGATGTCCAAGATGGGCATTTCCACGTACCAGTCGTACTGCGGCGCGCAGATCTTCGAGGCCGTCGGGCTGCAGAAGGCCTTCGTCGACAAGTACTTCTTCGGCACCGCGAGCAACGTCGAGGGCATCGGCATCTTCGAGGTTGCCGAGGAGGCGTGGCGCATGCACCGGCAGGCGTTCGGCGGCGATCCGGTGCTCGCCGGCATGCTCGATGCCGGCGGCGAATACGCGTACCGGGTGCGCGGCGAGGAGCACATGTGGACGCCCGACTCGATCGCGAAGCTGCAGCACGCGACGCGCACGGGCAGCGCCTCGACCTACGACGAGTACGCGAAGCTCATCAACGACCAGACCCGCAAGCTGAAGACGCTGCGCGGCCTGTTCGAGTTCCGGACTGCCGGGCGCACGCCCGTGCCGGTCGAGGAGGTCGAGCCGGCCGCGGCCATCGTGAAGCGCTTCGCCACCGGCGCGATGAGCCTCGGCTCGATCTCGACCGAGGCGCACACGACGCTCGCGATCGCGATGAACCGCATCGGCGGCAAGTCGAACACCGGGGAGGGCGGCGAGGACGACGCGCGCTATCGCGCCGAAATGCGCGCCGGCAGGAGCGTGATCAAGGACGGCGACACGCTGGCCGGCATGCTCGGACGCGAGCGCATCGAGCACGACGTGCCGCTCAAGGCCGGTGACAGCCTGCGCTCGAAGATCAAGCAGGTGGCCTCCGGGCGCTTCGGCGTCACCGCAGAGTACCTTGCCTCCGCCGACCAGATCCAGATCAAGATGGCGCAGGGCGCGAAGCCCGGCGAGGGCGGACAGCTGCCCGGCCACAAGGTGTCCGAGTACATCGCCAAGCTGCGCTACTCGGTGCCCGGCGTCGGCCTGATCTCGCCGCCGCCGCACCACGACATCTACTCTATCGAGGACCTGGCGCAGCTGATCCACGACCTCAAGAACGCCAACCCGCGTGCGTCGATCTCGGTGAAGCTGGTCTCCGAGGTCGGCGTCGGCACGGTCGCCGCCGGCGTGGCGAAGGCCAAGTCCGACCACGTGACGATCTCCGGCCACGACGGCGGCACCGGCGCCTCGCCGGTGTCGTCGATCAAGCACGCGGGCACGCCCTGGGAGCTCGGGCTCGCGGAGACGCAGCAGACGCTGGTGCTGAATCGCCTGCGTGGCCGCATCACCGTGCAGGTGGACGGGCAGATGAAGACCGGCCGCGACGTGGTCATCGGTGCGCTGCTCGGTGCCGACGAGTTCGGCTTCGCGACGGCGCCGCTGGTCGTCGAGGGCTGCATCATGATGCGCAAGTGCCACCTCAACACCTGCCCGGTAGGGGTCGCGACGCAGGACCCGGTGCTGCGCCGACGGTTCGCGGGGCAGCCCGAGCACGTCGTCAACTACTTCTTCTTCGTCGCCGAGGAAGTGCGGCGGATCATGGCCTCGCTCGGGATCACGCGCTTCGACGACCTGATCGGCCGCAGCGATCTGCTTGACGTGCGCGCGGGCATCGACCACTGGAAGGCGAAGGGACTCGACTTCTCGCGCGTCTTCCACCAGCCGGCGATGCCGCCCGAGGTCGCGCGGCACCGCACCGAGTCGCAGGACCACGGGCTCGATCGCGCGCTCGACCACGAGATCATCAAGGCCGCGGCGCCGGCGCTGGACAAGCGGCAGCCGGTGCGCCTCAACTTCCGCATCCGCAATGCACACCGCTCGGTCGGCGGCATGCTCTCCGGCGAGGTCGCGCGCCGCTACGGCCACGAGGGACTCCCGGACGACACGATCCACGTCGCCTTCGAGGGCATCGCCGGGCAGAGCTTCGGTGCGTTCCTCGCCCGCGGCGTGACCTTCGAGCTCAAGGGCGCGACCAACGACTACGTCGGCAAGGGCATGTCGGGCGGACGCGTCGTGGTCTACCCCGATCCGTCCTGCCCGGCGAAACCGGAAGAGAACATCGTCATCGGCAACACGGTGATGTACGGGGCGATCGCCGGCGAGGCCTACTTCCGCGGCGTGGCGGGCGAGCGCTTCTGCGTGCG
>CAYQAF010000368.1:0-3107 GCA_964415375.1 uncultured Alcaligenaceae bacterium | reverse complement strand
GTCCCCGTCCATCAGCCGCGAAAGGTCCTCGTTCATCACCATCTCCGGTTCTCGTCCGTATCGAGCAGGGGCCGCAACTCGGCGGCGATTGCATCGCGGGCGCGGAAGATCCGCGACCGCACGGTACCTATGGGGCAGTTCATCACGGCGGCGATCTCTTCGTACGTCAGACCCTCGATCTCGCGCAAAGTTATCGCCTTGCGCAAATCTTCCGGGAGCGCCTCCATCGCGCGGTTCACCGTGGCGGCGATCTGCTTGCCGTGCAGCTCGCTTTCCGGCGTCGCAGAGTCGCGCAGGCCCTCGGCGTCCTCGAAGTTCTCGGCGTCCTCGTTGTCGAACTCGGTCGTCGTCGGGGCTCGGCGTCCCAGGGCGACCAGATAGTTCTTGGCAGTGTTGATCGCGATGCGGTACAGCCACGTGTAGAAGGCACTGTCCCCGCGAAAGCTCGGCAGCGCGCGGTAGGCCTTGATGAAGGCTTCCTGCGTCACGTCCTCGACCTCCGCCGGGTCGCGCACCATCCGCGACAGGAGTCGCCCCAGCTTGCGCTGGTATTTCGCCACCAGCAGCTCGAACGCACGTTTGTCGCCACGCTGCGCACGCTCCACCAGCAGCTGATCGACCTCGCGATCACCCATCAGCGGGTTCTTCTGTCCCTGGACGTGCGTTGTTGTGGAGCCGCCGGCCGGAAGGATGTTCCTTCCGGACACCGGCAGGCCGTTGGAATGCCGACGGCCGGCGGAGCACGCTCGCACCGAAAGACCGTCGTTTGGCGCCGAAGTTCATCGAAGATGAGGTCCGACCCCGATTATCGCAAGGTTTCCGGCCGGCGCAGGGGGGTGGATGCGCAGCCCGGCCGGCGCGGCACGGGGCCGCGGGATCTCGCCCGGCGAGGTCATCGCCGCCGAAGCTCGACCACGGACTCGATCGTGCCGGTGATGATCCCCCGGTAATTGAGCACGTTCGGGCGGGCGTACGGCGTCAGCGCCTCCCGACGAGCGGCGTCCAGCAGACCGAGCTGGTCCAGCACGGCGACCACCACGGGCAGCAGTGCCCGCTTCGCGCCGTCGGCCACCTTGACCGCGACGCCGATGCCGAGGCTCGCGATGCCGATGGCCTGCACGCCCTCCGCGCCGACCTTCGCCACCCAGTCGCCCCGCCCGGCGGCCAGCAGCGCCGCGTCCGGGCGCCCGGCGCCGGAAACCATCTCGGGGAATGCCACCATCGCGTCCCGCAGCGTCGCGGGCGCCGCGCCGAAGTCCGCATCGTCGGCCGCCGCGGCGGCGAGGCGCGCAAAGGCACGCGCCAACGCCGCGAGTGGGAGCGCGTAGTTGGGCGCCGAACAGCCGTCGATGCCCGCGGGGAGATCGCCTTCGGCGATGCCGCTGAAGGTCGCGACCGCGGTGCGAATCTCGCGCTGCAGCGGGTGCCCCGGGTCGAGGTAGTCGCCCCTGGGCCAGCCATGGAGCGCGCAGCACGCGAGCATGCCGGCGTGCTTGCCGGAGCAATTGTGCGCGAGCGGCGTGTACGGCGGTGGCGGCGGCACCTCGCCCCTCACCTCGTAGTGGCCCGGTGCGTGAGTGCCGCACTGCAGGTCGTCCGGCCGGTTCCCGGCACGCGCGAGCATGTCGCGCACCGCCTCGACGTGCCGCGCCTCGCCGGAGTGGCTCGCACAGAGCAGCGCGACCTGCGCGCGATCGTAGCCGAAGCGCGCCGGACCCCCGTCGCGGACGAACGGCAGCGCCTGCAGCGGCTTCAGCGCACTGCGCGTGAACACCACGGCACGGGGTTCGCCCGCGGCGTGGAGCACGTGGCCGCTGCGGTCCGCGACCGCGACCGAGCCCCAATGGATGTTCTCGACGCCGTCGCCGCGGGTGGTGATCGCGATCGGGACGTGGGCCGGCGTGCGCAAGTGGGCCGTCGCCGTGGGTCTCAAGGCGCTCCCGCCAGCGCATTGCGGATCTGCTCGAGTGCGGCGGGGTCCTCGATCGTGGTGAGGTCGCCCGGATCGCGTCCCTCGGCAAGAGCCTGGATCGACCGGCGCAGCAGCTTCCCGGAACGCGTCTTCGGCAGTAGCGAGACGAAGTGCACCTGCCCGGGACGCGCGATCGCGCCGAGTTCGCGGTCGACGGTGTCCATCACCTCCTTGCGCAATGCCGCCACGCCCTCCGGTGTGCCGAGCCGCGACGGGTCCTTCACCACGGCGAAGGCCACGGGGATCTGGCCCTTCAACGGATCGGCCACGCCGACCACGGCGACCTCGGCGATGCCAGAGTGGGCCTGCACCGCCTCCTCGATCTCGCGCGTGCCCAGCCGGTGACCGGCGACGTTGATCACGTCGTCGGTGCGTCCGAGCACGAAGTAGTAGCCGTCGGCGTCACGCGTCGCCCAGTCGAACGTCGAATAGACCTGCTTGTCGCGGAAGGTCGAGAAATAGGTGCGGACGAAGCGCTCGTCGTCGCCCCAGATCGTCGTCATGCATCCCGGAGGCAGCGGTGGCACGATGGTCAGCACGCCCTTCTCGTTCGGACCCACCTCCTCGGCCGTCCCCTCGTGCAGCAGCTTCACGTCGTAGCCGAACACCGGGAACGACGGCGAGCCGAACTTGCGCGGCGTCTCCTCGACCCCGAGCTGCGCCGAGAGGATCGGCCAGCCGGTCTCGGTCTGCCAGTAGTTGTCGACGATCGCGACCCCGAGCGCGTCGCTCGCCCAGCGCGCGGTCGGCTCGTCCAGCGGCTCGCCGGCGAGGAACAGGTACTGGAGCGAGCCGATGTCGTGCTTCTTCATCCACGCCGGGTCCTGCTTCTTCAGCACCCGGATCGCCGTCGGCGAGCTGAACATCGTCCGCACCTTGTTCTCGGCGACGATCTTCCACCAGATCGACGGGTCGGGACGGATCGGCAGGCCCTCGTACATGATCGTCGTCGAGCCGTTGATCAGCGGGCCGTAGATGATGTAGCTGTGCCCGACCACCCAGCCGATGTCGGAGGTGGTGAACATCGTCTCGCCGGGCGCGACGCAGAAGATGTGCCGCATCGACGACGCGAGCGCGACCGCGTAGCCGCCGGTGTCGCGCTGCACGCCCTTCGGCTTGCCCGTCGTGCCGGAGG
>CAYQAF010000367.1:0-3136 GCA_964415375.1 uncultured Alcaligenaceae bacterium | reverse complement strand
GACCACCACAGCACGGTGCTCCGCGTGCGCGCCGGCCTGCAGGCGCTCGGGTTGGGCATCCCCGAGGGCTACCCGGACTACGTGCTGCACAAGATGGTGACGGTGATGAAGGGCGGCGAGGAGATGAAGATCTCCAAGCGGGCCGGCAGCTACGTCACCGTACGCGACCTGATCGACGAGGTCGGCCGCGACGCCGTGCGCTTCTTCCTGGTCTCGCGCAAGGCGGACTCGGAGTTCGTGTTCGACGTCGACCTCGCCCGCTCGCAGACCGAGGAGAACCCGGTCTACTACGTCCAGTACGCCCACGCGCGCGTGGTCTCGGTACTGCGGCAGGCGGGTCTGACCCGCGAGGCGGCGATGCGCTCGCTCGCGGGCGTGGACCTTGCGCCGCTCACGAGTCCCTACGAGGAGGCGCTGCTGCGCCGGCTCGCCGACTATGAAGTCGACGTCGCGGCGGCGGCGCGCGAGCTCGCGCCGCACCAGATCACCGCGCACCTGCGCGACCTGGCCGCGGAGTTCCACAGTTACTATAATGCCGAGCGCTTCCTGGTCGACGATCCGGCGTTGCGCAGCGCACGGCTCGCGCTCGTCGTCGCGACCGGCCAGGTGCTGAAGAACGGCCTCTTGCTGCTCGGCATCTCGGCCCCCGACCAGATGTAGCGGGCCCCACGAACGATCCGCAATGCCAAGGTCCGCCGCCACCCGTTCCGCATCGCGCTCGCGCGTTGCCCGTGCGCAAGGGGGCACGCTGCTCGGCGTGTTCATCGGTCTCGTGCTGGGCATCCTGCTCGCGGGCGCCGTCACCGTGTACGTGACGGGCGGCTGGAAGGTCTACGCGCAGCAGCTGTTCGGGCGCGACGGACAGCAGGCCGCCCGCGAACCCGCCAAGTCGGCGAAGGCGGAGAACGACAAGACGCGCTTCGACTTCTACAAGATCCTGCCCGGTGCCGAGGAGCCGAAGGTCGCGCCGGCCAAGCCGGCGTCGCCCGACCGGGCGATGGCCGACAAGGCGGCCGGCAAGGCACCCGAGGCGCCCGCGACCGATGCCAAGGCCAAGGCCGCCGAAAAGGTGGCCGCCGCCGATCCCGCGGCCAAGGCCCCCGACCGCTTCTGGCTGCAGGCGGGGTCGTTCGCGACGGAACCGGACGCCGAGAACCTCAAGGCCCGCCTCGCACTCGCCGGATGGGAGGCGCAGGTGCAGCAGGGGCAGGTTGCGGACAAGGGCGTCCGCTATCGCGTGCGCCTCGGACCCTACGACAACACCGACGAGTTGAACCGCATCAAGGGCGAGCTCGCCCGTCGGGGGTTCGACGTGGCGGTCATCCGCTATTGACCGCCCGGCCTCCGCGACCGGCCGTTCGGGCCGCGGCCGCGGAACTCCCCGGCCACCGCCACGGACCAACGAGCGTTCATTCCACTGTGCTGCGCCAGCCGGCGCAACCGTTTCCGGAGATTCGACGATGAGCCTTTCGAACGTTGCCCGCGCGTCACGCCGCGGGTTCCTCGCTGCCGTCGCCCTGTCCGCGCTCGCCGCCTTCCCGGCGACGGCGCAGACGCTCGTCGAGGGGCAGCACTACACGCGCATCAAGAACCCGCAGCCGGTCGGCAGCGGCAAGAAGATCGAGGTGCTCGAGTTCTTCTCCTACGGCTGCCCGCACTGCCGCGACCTCGACCCCGAGCTCGTCGCGTGGCAGAAGTCGATCCCCGCCGACGTCGAGTTCCGCCGCGTGCCCGTCGACTACGGCCGCGAGCAGTGGGCCGTGCTCGCCAAGGCCTACTACACGCTGGAGGCGCTCGGCGTGGAGGAGAAGCTCACGCCCGAGGTGTTCGCCGCGCTGCACGACAAGAAGACGCCGCTCTACCAGGACAAGGCGTTCTTCGACTGGGCCGCGACGAAGGGGCTCGACCGCAAGAAGGTCGAGGACGCGTACAACTCGTTCGGCGTGACGAGCAAGTTCAACCGCTCGCGTGCGATCGCCAAGGACTACAACGTCCAGTCGGTGCCGCTCGTCATTGTCGACGGCAAGTTCCAGGTCTCCTCGGACAAGGTCGGCTCGCACGCCGCGATGCCGACGGCGATCAACCAGCTGATCACCAAGGCGCGCGCCGAGCGCCCGAAGAGCTGAGATGAAACGACCCCCACGCTCGCTGCCCCCCGGGGCGGGTCAGTTCCTCGGGGCGGCCCATCGGAACTGACACCGCGGCTGCGCCGATGCGGGTCTTCCTCACCGGCGCGTCCTCGGGGCTCGGGGAAGCGCTCGCGCGCCGCTACGCGGGCGAGGGCGCGACGCTCGGGCTGGTCGCGCGGCGCGAAGGCGAGCTCGCCCGCCTCGCCGAATCGCTCGTGCCGGCGACCGTCGCCACCTATGCCTGCGACGTGCGCGACAGCGACGCGTTGGCGAAGGCGGGGGCCGATTTCCTCGCCCGCTTCGGGTGCCCCGACGTGGTGATCGCCAACGCCGGCATCTCGCGCGGTTTCCTCACCGAGCTGCCCGAGGACCTGCCGGCGCTGCGCGCGATCTTCGAGACCAACGTGTACGGCATCGTGCACACCTTCCAGCCCTTCGTTGCGGCGATGGCGAAGCGGCGCTCGGGCGCGCTGGTGGGCATTGCGAGCGTCGCGGGCTTCCGCGGCATGCCAGGCTCCGGTGCCTACTGCGGCTCGAAGTCGGCGGCGATCACGTACCTGGAAAGCCTGCGTGTCGAGATGCGCCCGCGCGGCGTCGACGTCGTCACGATCTGCCCGGGCTTCATCGAGACGGAGCTGACCGCGAAGAACCCGTACCGCATGCCGTTCCTGCTCAAGGCGGACGACGCGGCGCGGCTCGTCGCGCGCGCGATCGAGCGGCGCAAGCGCTTCTACGTGCTGCCCTGGCCGATGGCGCTCGTCGGCCGGGTGCTCAGGATCCTGCCGCGGCCGCTCTTCGACCGCGTCGTGCAGAACCGCAAGCGCAAGCCGCGCGACAACCGCATCTGAAGCGACATCGGGGTCAGACCCCGATTTCGTGTTCCGGAGCACGGTGACCGCCATCGCGTTCGTACGCGGAAACGAAAGGGCCGCCCGCGGGCGGCCCTTCGCTTCGAACTGCAGATTGCGCTACATCGGCAGGCGGAGGCCGACGGTGATGGCCCACGA
>CAYQAF010000366.1:0-3137 GCA_964415375.1 uncultured Alcaligenaceae bacterium | reverse complement strand
GCGGCGGTTCCTGCCGCGACAGCGGGAAAGTGGGGTCTGACCCCAATTCCGGGTCCGGGCGGTTTGCGGCGAGCGCCCAGTCCCGGTAGTCGTCGAGGTCGCCGTCGAACGGCGCGACGCGGCCGTCGTGCACGAGCCAGAACGCATCGGTGGTCGCGGTCAGCAGGTGGCGGTCGTGGGCCACGACGACGAGCGCGCCGTCGAAATCCTGCAGCGCCTCGGCCAGCGCCTCACGCATCTCGATGTCGAGGTGGTTGGTGGGCTCGTCGAGGATCAAGAGCTGCGGCTTCGCGCGCACGATCATCGCCAGGACGAGCCGCGCCTTCTCGCCGCCGCTCATGTGCCGCACGGCCCCGGACGCCATGTCCCCGCGAAAGTCGAAGCCGCCGAGGAAGTCGCGCAGCTCCTGCTCGCGCGCGCCCGGGTCGAGGCGGGCGAGGTGGAGGAGCGGGCTCGCGTCCGGATCGAGCTGCTCGAGCTGGTGCTGGGCGAAGTAGCCGATCGACAGGTTCTGGGCGACGAAGCGCTGCCCCGCGGCGAGCGCCAGCGTGCCGGCGAGGGCCTTGGCGAGCGTCGACTTGCCGGCACCGTTGCGGCCCAGGAGCCCGATGCGGTCGCCGGCGAGCAGGCTCACGTCGAGCCGTTCGAACACCGGCGGCGCGTCGCCGTAGCCGAGCGTGGCCTCGTCGAGGCGGACGATCTGCCTGGCGGCGACGCGTGCCGGAGCGAAGGCGAAGGAGAACGGGCTGTCGACGTGCGCGGCGGCGATCACCTCCATCCGCTCGAGCGCCTTCAGCCGGCTCTGCGCCTGCTTGGCCTTCGTCGCCTTGGCACGGAAGCGGTCGACGAACGCCTTCAGGTGCGCGATCGTGCGCTGCTGCTTGTCGAAAGCGGCCTGTTGCACCGCGAGTTGCGCCGCGCGTTCGCGCTCGAAGTCGCTGTAGTTGCCCGCGTAGCTCTTGAGCCGCCCGCCGTCGAAGTGCACGATGCCGTCGACGACGTGGTCGAGGAAGTCGCGGTCGTGCGTGATGAGGAGCAGCGTCCCCGGGTAGCGCGCCAGCCACTCCTCGAGCCACATCACCGCGTCCAGGTCGAGGTGGTTGGTCGGCTCGTCGAGGAGCAGCAGGTCCGAGCGGGCCATCAGCGCCTGCGCGAGGTTCAGGCGCATGCGCCAGCCGCCGGAGAAGCTCGCCACGGGGTCCGTATGTCGCGCGTCCGCGAAGCCCAGCCCAGCGAGCAGCATCGCGGCACGCGCGCGCGCCGCATAGCCGTCGATAGCCTCGAGGCGGTGGTGGAGCTCGGCGATCGCGTGCCCGTCGGCCGCGTGGTCCTCCTCGGCCTCCCGCAGCGCGCGCTCGACGGCGCGGAGCTCCGGGTCGCCGTCCATCACGAACTCGATCGCCGGGGTCTCGACAGCCGGGGTTTCCTGCGCGACGTGCGCGATCGTCCAGCGGGGCGGCATCGCGATGTTGCCCGACTCCGGCTGGAGCTCGCCGCGCAGCAGGGCGAACAGCGTCGACTTGCCGCAGCCGTTCGGGCCGACGATGCCGACCTTGTGGCCGACGTGGACGGCGAGCGACGCGTCCTCGATCAGCCGGTTCGCGCCGCGGGCGAGCGTGACGTGGTCGAGGCGGAGCATCGGCTCAACCCCCGATGTCGAAGTCGTAGTCGATGATCAGCGGAGCGTGGTCGGAGAACCGTTTCGCCGTGTAGATCGACGCGGCGCGCGTCCGCGCGGCAATGCCCGGCGTGGCGATCTGGTAGTCGATGCGCCAGCCGACGTTCTTCGCCCAGGACTGGCCGCGGTTCGACCACCACGTGTATTGCTCCGGGCGCGGATCGATGCGCCGGAACACGTCGACGAAGCCGATCTCGTCGAACACGCGCGACAGCCACGCGCGCTCCTCGGGCAGGAACCCGGAGTTCTTCTGGTTGCTGCGCCAGTTGCGCAGGTCGATCGGCTGGTGCGCGATGTTCCAGTCGCCGCAAAGGATGATCTCCTTGCCGCGTCGGCGCAGGGTCTGGAGGTGCGGCAGGAACGCTTCGAGGAAGCGGAACTTCGAGGCCTGCCGGTGCGGGCCCGCGGAACCCGACGGCAGGTAGACGCTCGCGACCACGAGCGCGCCGAAGTCGGCCTCGACGTAGCGACCTTCGCGGTCGAACTCGTCGTCGCCGAAGCCCCTCACCACGGCGCCGGGGGCGCGGGCGTACAACGCGACGCCCGCGTAGCCCTTGCGCTCGGCTGGGTGGAACGCCGAGTACGCGCGCCGCGGCGCACGCATGCGTGCGGGCACGTCGTCGAGGTCGGCCTTGATCTCCTGCAGGCACACGACGTCCCAAGGCGTGCCGCGGGCGAGCCAGTGCGACAGACCGCGCCGCTCGGCCGAGCGGATGCCGTTGACGTTGAGCGAGATGACGCGCATGGCAGAGAGGGAAAAAGGCGCCGCAGTGTACCGCTTCGGCCTCGGGGCGGCGGGCGAGTGCCGTCGGCTGCGGCGCTCCCCCGTCCCGCTATACTCGTGATTCGATTGGGAAAAGGAATCACGGATGGCCGACTTCCGGCAGGCGTTTCTCGGGTTCTCGTTGGCACGTGAAGTGCTTCGCTTCGGGGAATTCGTTACCAAGGCGGGGCGCCGGAGTCCTTACTTCTTCAACGCGGGTTTGTTCGACGACGGCGAGAGCCTGCGACGGCTCGGGCAGTTCTACGCCGACGCGCTACTCGCCTCGGGCATCGCCTTCGACCAGCTGTTCGGACCGGCGTACAAGGGCATCACCCTGGCGGCGGCGACGGCGATCGCCCTGGCCGAGAAAGGTCACAATGTGCCGTTCTGCTTCAACCGCAAGGAGGCCAAGGACCACGGCGAAGGCGGGCAGATCGTCGGCGCGGCGCTGGCCGGCCGCGTGGTGATCGTCGACGACGTCATCACCGACGGCGCGGCGAAGCGCGAGGCGATCGAACTGATCCGGGCGCACGGTGCCGAACCCGTGGCGGTGCTGATCGCGCTGGACCGCATGGAGCGCGGGCAGGGCGAGGCCTCGGCGGTGCAGGAATTGCAGGCGCAATTCGGCGTACCGGTGGTGGCGATCGCGACCCTCGACGACCTGATGACGTTCATCGGGGGACACGAGGAGTTGAA
>CAYQAF010000365.1:0-3138 GCA_964415375.1 uncultured Alcaligenaceae bacterium | reverse complement strand
GTGGTGCGTACGCCGCGGCCCTCGAGGTCGAGCCAGTCGGCGGGCGTGATGTTGCCGGCACGCAGCTCGTCCCAGTACTTCTTCGTGTGCGTGCCGGCGCCGACCTTGCGTCCCCGCCACCAGCCGTTGGACATTGGCCCCGCGGGACAGAAGATGGCCGGCAGGCCCATGCTGATCGCACCCATCAGCAGGCCCGGCGTCGACTTGTCGCAGCCGCCGAGCAGCACGGCGCCATCCACGGGGTGTGAGCGCAGCAGCTCCTCGGTCTCCATCGCGAGGAAGTTGCGGTAGAGCATCGTCGTCGGCTTGACCATGATCTCGCCGACCGAGTGGGCGGGGAGCTCCACCGGATAGCCGCCGGCCTGCCACACGCCGCGCTTCACCGATTCCGCGCGCTCCCGCAGGTGCGCGTGGCAGGTAGACAGGTCGCTCCAGGTGTTGACGATCGCGATCACCGGCTTCCCCATGAAGTCGGCGCGGCGCATCCCCGTCGCCTGCGAGCGCTGGCGGTGGCCGTAGGCCCGCATGTTGTCGGCGGCGAACCAGCGCTGGCTGCGCAGTGACTCGAGCGTGCGGCGTGGGGTGGCCATGGGCGGTGGGGCTCCTTGGCCGCGCACCGTAGCGCGGCCGGGTACAGGTCGGGCGCCGGCACGCGGCGGGCCGGTGGTCGGTCCCGAGTTTAGGGCCTGTTCACACCGCTGGACAGGCAAGTCATCTATGTGATATAGATGATATGGAAGAGTGGCGGCTTCATTCGGCGACGCGCGCATGCGCGGGGCCGTCCTGTCCAGCACCACGCGGTGCGGTGCCGGTCTACACTGCCCGCCTGCTTTGCGAGGAGGAAGGCCGGGCGACGCTTCCCGAAAGCGGAAGCGCGTCCCGGGCGCGATGCGCCATGTCCGAAGTCACGCTCACCAGCGTAGTCAAGGCGTTCGGCGCGACCGAGGTGATCCACGGGATCGACCTCGAGGTGCGCTCCGGCGAGTTCGTGGTGTTCGTCGGGCCCTCCGGCTGCGGCAAGTCGACGCTGTTGCGCATGATCGCCGGCCTCGAGGACATCACCGCCGGACAGATCGTCATCGGCGGCACGGTGGTCAACGACCTGCCGCCGCGCGCGCGGGACATCGCGATGGTGTTCCAGGACTACGCGCTCTACCCGCACAAGACCGTGTTCGAGAACATGGCCTTCGGGCTGCGCCTGCGCAAGCGTCCCGACCACGAGATTAAGTCGCGCGTCGCCGAGGCCGCGGGCATCCTGCAGATCAACCACCTGCTCGAGCGCAAGCCGCGCGAGCTCTCCGGCGGGCAGCGCCAGCGCGTGGCGATGGGCCGGGCGATCGTGCGCCAGCCGAAGGCGTTCCTGTTCGACGAGCCGCTGTCCAACCTCGACGCGCTGCTGCGCTCGGAGATGCGCGTCGAGATCAAGAAGCTGCACCACAAGCTCGGCAACACGGTCGTCTACGTGACGCACGACCAGGTCGAGGCGATGACGCTCGCCGACCGCATCGTCGTGCTGCAGGCGGGCAACCTGGTGCAGTACGACTCGCCCGACGGTATCTACAATCGGCCGGCGGCGAAGTTCGTCGCGGGCTTCACCGGCTCGCCGCCGATGAACTTCCTGCCGGCGCGCATGGGTGACGGCGGCCGCTCGATCCACCTGCCCGGCGGCGTCGACGTGCCGGTGCCGGAGCACCGCGTCGCCGAGTGCGTGCGGCACATCGGCCGCGACGTCGTGTTCGGCCTGCGCCCCGAGCACATGTTCGCCGGCCACGCCGATGCGCCCGACGTCTTCGTCGTGCCCGGGCACGTGCAGCTGGTCGAGCCGCTGGGCTCGGACACGCTTGCGTTGGTGCGCCTGGGCGGCGGCAGCGACGGCGGCGAGATGACCGGTCGCTTCCCCCCCGACGCGGGCTTGAAGCTCGGCCAGAACCTGCCGGTGGGCCTCGCGATGTCCCACTTCCACCTGTTCGATCCGAAGACTGGCGTCGCGATACGCGGCGCCGACTGGTAACACGCCCCCAAGGAGACCCCATGAAGACCTGGAAAGTCCTGCTCACCGCCGCGCTCGCGACGGCGTTCGCGGCCAACGCCTGGGCGCAGCAGACGACGCTGCGCATCTTCACCGGCGGGCAGCAGCGGCCCGACGTGATGCGCAAGATCGCCGACGAGTACCAGAAGCGCAATGCGAACGTGAAGGTCGAGATCGAGGTCGGCGGCGCGACGTCCGAGGCGCAGCAGCAATACCTGTCGACGGTGCTGTCGTCGAAGGACTCGGTGCTCGACCTCGTGCTGATCGACGTGATCCGCCCGGCGCAGTGGGCCGCGCAGGGCTGGGCCGAGCCGCTCGACGACTACCTCGGCGCCGACAAGGCCAAGGTGATGGGCGGCTACCTCAAAGCCTACGTGGAGGCCAACCAGGTCGGCGGCAAGCTGATCGCGCTGCCGTACTTCGCCGACTCGCAATTCCTCTACTACCGCAAGGACCTGCTCGACAAGTACAAGCGCCCGGTGCCGAAGACCTGGGACGAGATGATCGACACGGCGAAGCTCATCATGGATGGCGAAAAGAACCCGAACCTGCAGGGCTTCTCGACCGCCGGCGCGCCGATCGAGGGCACGGTCTGCACGTACCTCGTGCCGCTGTGGGGCATGGGCTCCGACCTCACCAAGAACGGCAAGCTGAATCTCGATACGCCGCAGGCGCGTCAGCCGTTCCAGCTCTACGGCCGGATGAAGCAGGCGGGCGTGCTGCCGAAGAACATCGCCGAGATCCCGACCGACCGCATCCGCATCGACATGCAGGCCGGCAACCTGATCTTCGCGATGAGCTGGGGCTACGTCTGGAACCGGCTCGAGAACGACGCGGACTCGAAGGTCAAGGGCCGGATCGGCGTCGCGCGCCTGCCGCACGACCAGGGCGGCACCAGCGCCACCTGCATCGGCGGCTGGCAGGTCGCGGTCACCGCGTTCTCCAAGAACAAGCAGGAGGCGGTGAAGTTCGCGCGGTACCTGTCGTCGCCCGAGGTGTCCAAGATGCAGGCGATCCTCGCCTCGCACCTGCCGGTGTTCCCGAGCGTCTACAGGGATCCCGACGTGGTGAAGGCGAACCCCTGGTTCGCCGACGCGCTGCCGGTGATC
>CAYQAF010000364.1:0-3138 GCA_964415375.1 uncultured Alcaligenaceae bacterium | reverse complement strand
GCGGCGACGTCGAACGACACGCCGCGCACGGCGTGGACGCCGTCGAACGACTTCACCAGCCCGTCGACGGCCAGCACGCGATCGTTCATGCGCGGGCCTTCCGCGACAGTCGATCGAACGCGCCGCCGATGCCGCGCGGGAACAGCAGGACGAGCAGCAGGATCAGCGCACCGACGGCCGCGCGCCAGTAGTCGGTACCACGGGCGAGCGCGTCCTGCATCCAGGTGAACGCGGCCGCGCCGATCAGCGGGCCGAACAGGGCGTTCAGTCCGCCGAGGAGCACCATCACCAGCGCGTCCACCGAGCGCGGGATCGCTAGCGTCTCCGGCGAGATGCTGCCCTTCGAGAACGCGTAGAGGCCGCCGGCGAGCCCGGCAAAGGCACCCGCCAGCGCAAACGCGCGCCACTGCGTCGCGCGGACGTCGATGCCGATCGCCGCGGCGCGCAGCGGCGAATCGCGCGTGGCACGCAGCGCGAAGCCGAACGGAGAGGCGATGACCTGCACGAGCGCGAACAGCGCCGCAGCGACGACGACCAGCGTGAACAGGTAGTAGTGCGAACGCTCGGCGAGTATCTCGGGCGGCCAGATGCCGACCAGGCCGTTGCTGCCGCCGGTGACCGCGTCCCACTGGAACACGATCGACCAGACGATCTGCGCGAAGGCGAGGGTGAGCATCGCGAGGTAGACGCCGGCGAGACGCACCGCGAACGCACCGAGCAGCACGGCGGCCGCCATCGCCGCGGCGGGTGCCAAGGCGAGTGCGGCGGGCATCGGCCAGCCGTGCTTGAAGGCGAGCGCTGCGGCGTAGGCGCCAATGCCGAACCAGGCCGCGTGTCCGAAGCTGGTCATGCCGCCGGGCCCGAGGATGAATTGCAGGCTCGCCGCGAACAGCGCCGCGATCAGTACGTCCGTGGCGAGCACCAGCGTGTAGGCGTCGCTCCAAAGCGGCATCGACAGGAGCAGTGCAAGCAATGCCGCAGCGACGAACGCCGCGCGGTGTCCCGGCAGGCGGACGAGCGCGCGCTGCTCCGGCAACGGCGTGGTCGGGGGGACGGCCGCGGGCCGGCCGAGCAGGCCGTGCGGCTTGACGGCCAGCACCACCGCCATCACGACGAACTCCACGACCAGGGTCATGCGCGGGAAAGCGATCGCGATGCCGGCGACCTCGACGGTCCCGAGCGCGATGCACAGCGCCTTGGTGAGTCCGATCAGCAATGCCGCCACGAATGCCCCGGGGATCGAGCCCAGGCCGCCGACCACCGTGACCACGAATGCTTCCGCCACGACCGCCAGATCCATGTTCAGGTTCGCCGGCTCGCGCGGCAGCTGCAACGCACCGGCGAGCCCGGCGAGGAACGCCCCCAGCGCGAACACGGCCGTGTAGAGCGCGGCCTGCCGCACACCGAGCGCACCGGCGAGCTCGCGGTTCTCGGATGCGGCGCGCACCAGCATGCCGAAGCGCGTGCGGGTGACGAGCCAGGTGAGCGCGAGCAGCACGAGCGGCCCGACGACGATCAGGAACAGGTCGTACTCGGGAATCGCGCGCCCGGCGATGTCGAGCGTCCCGTCGAGCCACGGAACGCGCGGCCCGAGCCGGTCCTCGGCACCCCAGAGCGCGAGCGTCGCGTCGCGCACCACGAGCACGATGCCGAACGTCGCGGTGAGCTGCAGGAGTTCGGGTGCAGCGTACAGACGCTTCAGCAGCGCGAACTCGATCAGGGCGCCGAGCACGCCCACCAGCAGGGCCGCGGCGACGACGCTCCCCCAATGCGCGAAGGCGCCCTCGCCGAAGACCTCGCCGAGCGACCACGCGAGGTAGGCGCCCAGCATGAACAGCGAGCCGTGGGCGAAGTTGACGACGCGCGTGACCCCGAAGATCAGCGTCAGCCCCGCGGCGACGAGGAACAGCGCCGAGGCCGACGCGAGGCCGTTCAGGAGCTGCAGGGCGAATGAGGCCAGCGTCACGTTGGGCGTCGTCCGCGCGCATCGGCCGCGCGCATCGCCCATTCTATCTGCCAGAGGGCAGCCGCCCCGGCGGGCGGCGGCGAAGCGCTACTTCGCCGGCCGCATCCGCCGCACCTCGTCGTCGTTCGGGAGGTAGTCCTTGCCGTCGGCGTAGCGCCAGTCGACCATCACGCCCTTGCCGTCCTTGACGGCGGTGCGGCCGACGTAGGCACCCATCGTCGACTGGTGGTCGATCCCGCGGTAGACGATGGGGCCGAATGGCGTGTCGACCTCGAGGTTCTTCATCGCGGCGACGAGCTTCCCGGTGTCCGTCGACCCTGCCTTGCGCAGCGCCGCCGCGGCGCTCATCACCGCGCTGTAGCCGACCACGGAGCCCAGCCGCGGGTGATCGCCGAACTTCTTCTGATAGGCGTCGCGGAAGCGCTGGTGCGCGGGCGTCTCGATCGAGTACCACGGGTAGCCGGTGACCCACCAGCCGACCGGCGCCTCGTCCTTCAGCGGGTCGAGGTACTCGGGCTCGCCGCCCAGCAGGTTGAACACCGGCCGGTCCTTGAACAGGCCGCGCAACTGACCCTCGCGCACGAAGCGCGCGAGGTCGGGGCCGAACAGCGACGAGAAGATCGCGTCGGGCTTGGCGTCGATCAGTGCCTGCACGACCGGGCCGGGCTCGATCTTGCCGAGCGGCACTGCCTGCTCGACGAACTCGATGCCCCCGCCGGCGCGTGCGATCATCTGGCGCTTGAACGTCGCGGCGGCGGCCTGCCCGTACTCGTAGTTCGGGTAGACGATCGCCCAGCGCTTCTTGCCGAGCTTTGCCGCCTCCGGGACCAGCATCGCCGTCTGCATGTAGGTCGAGGCCCGCAGCCGGAACGTGTACTCGTTGCCGTTCTCCCACACGATCTTGTCGGTGAGCGGCTCGGCGGCGACGAACAGCACCTTGCGCTGCTTGGCGAGGTCGGCGACGGCGAGGCCCACGTTCGATGCGAACGTGCCCATCAGCAGCGCGACGCGCTCGCGCACCAGGAGTTCCTCGGCGGCGCGCACGGCGTCGCCGGGATTGCCGTTGTCGTCGCGAACGACGAGCTCGAGCTTGCGGCCGAGCACGCCGCCGCCGGCGTTGACCTCGTCGATCGCGAGTTCCATGCCCTTCCGGTACGGCTCGAGGAACGCCG
>CAYQAF010000363.1:0-3151 GCA_964415375.1 uncultured Alcaligenaceae bacterium | reverse complement strand
TTCTCGTCCTCGAGCACGTGGCCGACGCGCTGGCCGATGCGGCCGGAGCCGCAGATTATCACGTGCTCGCTCAGCAGGGCCGCGTCGGCCGGCGGCATCAGCGGCACGTTGTCTTCGAGGTCCGGACGTACCGGCGCAAGACGGCGCGCAATCGCGTGGTTGTGCCGAATCAGGAAGGGCCCGACGATCATCGACAGCAGCACCGACGTGAGCGCCACCTGCGCCACATTCGCGTCGATGGTGTCGGCCGCCACCGCGATCGCGACGAGCGCGAAACCGAACTCGCCGCCGACGGCGAGGATCAGGCCGGTCCGCCAGGCGGAGAGCGGATCGCTGCCTGCGACGCGGACGATGGCGGCCACCGCAAGCGCCTTGATCGCCAGCAGCGCCGCGGTGCCACCGAGCGCCCACGGCCAGATACGAAGCGCCGCGGCCGGATCGAACAGCATGCCGATGCCGACGAAGAACAGGCCCAGCAGCACGTCGCGGAACGGCCGGATCGCGCTTTCGACCTGGTGGCGGAACTCGGTGTCGCCGATCATCGTCCCGGCGAGGAACGCGCCGAAGGCCATCGACAGCCCCAGCGCGTGAGTGACGGCGGCGGAGGCCAACGACACGAAGAGCACGGCCAGCGTGAACACTTCCGCGGAGCGGCGCGCGGCGACGAGCCGAAACAGCGGACGCAGCATCCAGCGCCCGGCGGCGAACACCACCGCGAACGCGAGTACGGCTTTCACCACCGCGGTACCGAGGTGGCCGGCGAGTCCTTCGGCGCCGAAGGCAACGGCGGTGGCCCCCAGCACGGGGATGACGACGACGAACGGAACGGCCGTGACGTCCTGGAAGACCGACATCGCGAGCGCAATACGACCGTGCCGGCTCTGGTCCTCGCGCTGCTCGACAAGCACGCGATCGATGATCGTGGTGGAGCTTTGCGCGAACACCGCTCCGATCACGAATGCTGCCGCAGGCGGCACCCCGGCCAGCCACGCGATCGCGCCCACGATCGCGGCGGTCAGGGCCACTTGCGCGATGCCCATGCCGAACAGCCGGGGCCGCAGGGCCTTGAGTTTCGGCAGCGAGAAGTTGAGCCCGATGGTGAACAGCAGGAACACGACGCCGAACTCGGCGAGTTGCCGCAGTTGCGGCGTGTCCATCGTCGGGCCCGGTGTGTGGGGGCCCACGAGCAGGCCCACGACGAGGTAGGCGAGTATCGTGGGAACGTGCAGCCGCTGCAGCGCGAGCACGACCGCGAGCGTGATGCCGAGCAGCAGCAGGGCCTGGCCCAGGAAATCGTCCATGCTGTGAGCCGGAGACGCGCCGCGCACTGCGTCGGACTGCGCGACACGCACCCGCCGCCGCCGCGTCCTTGGTTAACGTGTACAGTAATTCGGCACCGGCGGCGCGGGCGTGGAGCCTCGATTGCTGTCGCGGAAATCCATTCTCGCACACGTGCAAGCACGTGCGGGCGGGGAACTCGCAGAGCAGGCGCGTTGTCGCATTGGTGTCATTCCCCGGGGAGAGGGCTGGCAATGGTGAGCGAAGAGCGGGCGGGCTTGGCGAATCCACCGCGACATCTGATCGCGGCGACCGACTTCTCGCCGGCAAGCGACGACGCAGTGCAGCGCGCCTGCCTCGTCGCGCGGGAAAGCGGTGCGCGGCTGACCCTCGCCCACGTTGTCCCCGCGTCGCTGTGGGAGGACGTGGGCACGCAGTTCGCGACGCTGGTAGGGGTCGAGATGCCCGGGCCCGCCGCGATACGCGCGCAGTCGTTGGCGCAGCTCGAACGCCGTGCCGGCGAGCTCTCGGGGCGCTTCGGGCTCGCCTGCGATGCGCGGGTGGCCGAGGGCCGACCGGCCGCGATGCTCGCGCAGGTCGCCGCGGACGAGAAGGCGGACCTGCTGGTTGTGGGCGCGCACGGGATGGGCGCGATGCGCGCCGCGCGCGACATCCTCGTCGGCACGACGGCACAGAAGCTGTTGCGCGTCGCGCCGTGCCCGGTTCTCGTGGTCAAGCGCGCGGCGTCGGCGCCGTACAGTCGCGTGCTCGCGCCGACGGACTACTCGACGCCGGCGCGCGGCGCGGTGGGCGTGGCCGCCGCCTGGTTCCCGACCGCCCAGCTGCACGTCACGCACGCGTTCGAGCTGCCCTACGACGGCATGCTGCGCTACGCGTCGATCGACCGCGAGACGATCGCGAGGCAGCACGCGAGGGAACGCGAGCACCTGATGCGGCGGCTGGTCGCGTGGGCCGACGCCTCGGGCGTGCCGCCGGAGAGGCGCGTGCTGCACGTCGAGCACGGCTACGCGCCGAAGTGCATCGAGGACTGGATCGAGTCGACCGGCGCCGGGCTCCTCGCGATCGCGTCGCACGGCAAGTCGGAGCTCGAGGCCGCGTTGCTCGGCAGCGTCACCCTGCACGTGGTGCTTTCCGCAAGCTGCGACGTGCTCCTGCTGCGCTGAACCTGCGGCGCCCGATCCGGTCGCCGCAGCGCGGGACTCGCTGTCCCGGCCCGGAGGAGGCGACGCGCCGGGTGGTCGCGGCGGCGCGCGCGCCGCACGCGAGCCTCAGGACGACGGAGGCGTCCGCTTTGCGCCCAGAACGTCGCGAAGGAGGTCGAAGGGCAGCGGGAAGACGATCGTCGAGCCGCGATCGCCGGCCACCTGGGTCATCGTCTGCATGTAGCGGAGCTGCATCGCCTCGGGTTGCTGCGCGAGCATCCGTGCCGCCTCGAGCAGCGCCGCCGCCGCCTGCTTCTCGCCATCCGCGTGGATCACCTTGGCACGACGCTCGCGCTCCGCCTCCGCCTGGCGGGCGATCGCGCGCACCATCGACTCGTTGAGGTCGATGTGCTTGATCTCGACGTTAGTGACCTTGATGCCCCAGCCGTCGGTCTGCGAGTCGAGGATCCTCTGCACGTCGAGGTTGAGCCGCTCGCGCTCGGCCAGCATCTCGTCCAGCTCGTGCTTGCCCAGCACCACGCGCAACGTGGTCTGCGCCAGCTGGCTGGTCGCCATCAGGAAGTTCTCGACCTGGATGATCGCCTTCTGCGGATCGATCACGCGGAAGAACACCACCGCGTTGACCTTGACCGACACGTTGTCGCGCGAGATCACGTCCTGCGGCGGCACGTCCATCGTCACGACGCGCA
>CAYQAF010000362.1:0-3189 GCA_964415375.1 uncultured Alcaligenaceae bacterium | reverse complement strand
CCGGTAGTCGCCGTGCGGACTCGCGACGAGCGCGTGATGCAGGCGATGGAACCGCGGGCTCACCAGCAGCCGGTCGCCGATCGCGCCGAACGCGAGGCGCACGTTGGCGTGGGAGAGGCTCTCGACCATGCGCGACAGCACGACGAGCAGCGCGAACTGCGCCGGCGGCACGCCGATCGCCAGCGCGATCGCCGCGAAGACCGAGTCGGTGATGACGCTGTCGAGCAGGTGGTTGCGGTTGTCGGTCCAGAAGGTCATCTGCCGCTGGCTGTGGTGCAGCGCGTGCAGCGCCCACCACCAGTCGACACGGTGCTGCGCCCGGTGCACCCAGTACTGCGCGAAGTCGAGCACGACGAGGTAGGCGAGGAACGCGACGAGCGGCGCCTCGGCGAGTCCGGGCAGCAGCGTCTCCAGCCCGAACGTCGGCACGCCGTGGAGATGCAGCCACGCCTGCGCGGCATCGAAGAGCGGCCGAAAGGCGAGGAAGAAGAACAGCGGGAAGATGCCCAGCCGGTGCAGGACGGTATAGATCAGGTCGACCCGCACCGCGCGCGACCCCGCCGCCCGGCGCTCGTAGGGCAGGAAGCGCTCGAGCGGCAGCAGGATCGCCACCAGGATCGCGATCTCGAACGCACCCAGCACGAACTCCTCGGTACCGTTGAACGCGTCCTCCGTGTAGCGCAGCGCGCCGAGCGACGCGAGCACCGGCAGCACCAGCGCCTGGAACAGCCAGCCCTGCAACGCACCGACGCCGTTCGCGATCGTCTCCGGCACGCCGTCACCCCCGCACGGGAATCGTCGCGAAGCAGAAGCCCCGCCCCTTGAGGCGCGCCAGCAGCTCGTCGAGCATGGGCGCGAACGGATCCTTCCTCGACCAGATGCCGAGGTGCATCAGCAGCACGTCGCCGTCCTTGACGGAGCGCACCGCCTGCTCGACCAGCGCGCGATTGGGGTGCGTTGCGGACGGCAACTCGTCGCCGAGGAAGCCGGCTGGCGACCAGCCGACGTGACGGTAACCGCAGGCCTTCGCCGCCGCCAGGGCGTTTCGCGTCGTGCGCCCGCCCGGGGCGCGCCAGATCGGGTCGAGCCCGCGGCCGGTGTGCGCGCGAAAGGCATCGTCAACGCGCGACAGCTCCGCGCAGTAGGACGCTGCCGGGAGCGTTTCGGCCGGCCCGGCGGGGAATTCCGGCCGGAACACTATGCTGCCGCCGGGGGCGTCGCGAAGCGTCTTGCCGTGACGCCAGGTGTGCGAACCGAACGCATGCCCTTCCCGGACGCGCGCCACCCAGTAGTCCTTCCAGCCCGCGTCGAGCGCGTGGTCCCCGCGCGGCGTCTTCTCGTTGGCGAGGAAGAAGGTCGCCTTGACGTCGTGCCGAGCGAGCGTCGCCGCGATCACCTCGGCGTACGCCATGTTGCCCGTGTCGAAGGTGAGGTAGAGCGTCCCCTTGCAGTCCTGCGCGTCCGAGGCCGCGCTCCCCAGGAGCGCGAGAACGGCCACCGCCGCGAGCGAGGCGCGCATCTTCACGTCAGGTGCGACCGGCCGCCTTCGCGGGCGTTGGCGCCGCCCGTGCCGGAACCGCGGCGGGAGCGGCCGTGGTCGCGACCGCGGGGACCGACGTTGCCGGGGCCGACGGCGCTTTCGAGACGAAGATCCCGTGCGGCGATCGCCCGACGGGGTACTGGCGCACGACTTTGCCGGAAGCGAGGTCGAGCACCGAGACCTTCATCACCCAGCGCGACGTCACCCAAAGCTCCTTGCCGTCCGCGGAAAGGTCCATGCAGTCGGGACCGCCCGGCACGCTGTACTTGCGGACGATTTCGAGCTTCTGCTCGTCGATCACGCTGATCGTGTTCTCGACGCGATTCGACACGTACATGAAGCGGCCATCGCCGTGCGGGGCGAGGTTGTGCGCGCCCGCGCCGGTCGCCAGCTTCTTCACCACCTCGCGCTTCTGCCAGTCGACGACCGCGACGTGGTGGTCGTCCATCACGCCGACCAGCAGGTGACGCCCATCGGCGGTGGTCACGACGCCGGCGGGCGTGCGCCCCACGTTCATCTTCCAGGCCATCTGCATCGTCGTGAGGTCGACGGCGGCGAGCTCGTGACTGCCCTGCAGCGAGACGAACGCGTACTTCGAGTCCCTGCTGAACGCGATGTGCGACGGGATCGACGGCGCCTCGAAGCGTTTCGCCAGCGTGTAGTCCGACGCGCGGTAGACGTCGACACGGTCCAGCCGATTGGCCGCGATCACCAGCCACTGCCGGTCGGGCGAGAACGCGAGGTGGTAGGGATCGGGGACGTTCGACAGCCGCCGCGTCACCTTGCCACTGGTCGCGTCCAGGAAGATCAGCTCGTTGCCCACCGCCGAGGCGATGATCAGCTCGCGGCCGTCGGGCGTCGCGATGAGATGGTGCGGCTCCTTGCCCACCGGAATCACACCCTTCTCGGCGCCCGTGTCGCGGTCGAGCAGCGTCACGGAGGCGTCGCGGGAATTGAGAACGACGACGAGGTTCGCGAGCGCCGGCGCGGCGGCGCAGAGCATGGCGGCCGCGATCAGCTGCAGGAGGGGTCGGATCATGATGTCCAGCGACGAATCGGTTCGCGGCCGCGGGTGCGAGCCGGGCTAGGCGCGCCGGGCGATCGTCGCGAGGCCGCCCATGTACGGACGCAGCACCGCGGGTACCTCGATCGAGCCGTCGGCGCGCTGGTAGTTCTCCATCACGGCGACCAGCGTGCGGCCCACCGCGAGCCCGGAGCCGTTCAGCGTGTGGACGAGCTCCGGCCTGCCATGCGCGTTGCGGAAGCGGGCCTGCATCCGCCGCGCCTGGAAGGCCTCGCAATTGCTGCACGAGCTGATCTCGCGGTAGGCGTTCTGGCCCGGCATCCAGACCTCGAGGTCGTAGGTCTTGGCACTGGCGAAGCCGATATCACCGGTGCACAGCGCCATCGTGCGGAACGGCAGCCCGAGCTTCCTCAGGATCGTCTCGGCGTGGCCGGTCAGCTCCTCCAGCGCCTCGTACGAGCGCTCGGGATGGACGATCTGCACCAACTCGACCTTCTCGAACTGGTGCTGGCGGATCATGCCGCGGGTGTCCTTGCCGTAGCTCCCCGCCTCGGAGCGGAAGCACGGCGTCTGCGCGGTGATGCGCATCGGCAGCACGTCCAGCGGCAGGATCTCGCCGCGCACG
>CAYQAF010000361.1:0-3193 GCA_964415375.1 uncultured Alcaligenaceae bacterium | reverse complement strand
AAGATGACGCTGCAGCAGTTCGGTCAGGCGCTCGTGAGCCGCTCGCCGCCGGAGCGCTGGAGCGCGATCCGCAACGCGCAGTATCGCTGGCCGAACGAGCGCGAGCCGAAGCAGGTGCCGGCCAATGCCTCGCTGCGCGGCGACCAGCTGGTGCAAGGTGCGGTGACGCCCGACATCCGCTTCGCGATCGGCGAGCGCCAGGACTTCATGGGGCCGTTCGAGATCAACGCCCAGGGGCCGATCGCCGGTCCGATGGCGCTGTCGTGGGCGGGCGTGCCAAATGCCCAGGGCTACTTCCTGCAGGCGTTCGGCTCACGCAAGGACGGCGCCGAGATGATCATCTGGACCTCGAGCGAGGTGCAGGACGCGGGCTGGGGCCTGATGAGCTTTCTCCCCAACGACTTCCTGCGCCGGATGATCTCCGAGAAGGTGGTGATGCCGCCCTCGGCCTCGACGTGCGCGATTCCGAAGGGCATCTTCGACGGCGTCGAAGGCGCGATGCTGCAGGGCATCGCCTACGGCGAGGAGCTGAACCTCGCGCACCCGCCGCGCCCCGCCGACCCCAAGGCCATGTGGGAGCCGATCTGGGCGGTCAAGGTGCGCGTGAAGTCGACCGGCATGACGCCGCTCGGGATGGAGGACGCGGGCGACTCGCGCGCCTCGCGCCGCGGGCAGCGTCAGCCGCCGCGCGACGGTGCCGCACCGGCGCAGCAAGCGCCGGCACAGGCGCCCAGCCCGGTCGACGAGGCCGCCGACGCGGTGAACAAGCTGAAGGGCCTGTTCAAGTTCTGACCGCAGCGCGAGAGGTCAGCGCGGATCCCGCTCCTCGGTGCGCTCGGCAGCCGGCGTCGCCGACCACGAGGCGCCCTCCGCCAGCGTCACCGGACGCACCGGGAAGCGCACGCGCGGGTGGCCGACGTCCGCCGGCGACACGCCGCGCTCGTGGGCGACGATCTCGCACGCGGTCAGCGCGCAGAAGCGCCCCTGGCACGGCCCCATGCCGCAACGGGTGGCGACCTTGAGCGCGTCGGCGTCGGTCGCGCCGGCCCGCACCGCGGCGCGCACTTCTCGCGCGGTGACTTCCTCGCAGCGGCAGGCGAGCGTGTCGCCGTCCGGACGACGAAACGCGTCGGCGGGCCGGTAGAGCGCGTCGAGGAAGGCTCGGCCCCGCAGCCCGTGGGTGACGGCGCGCCGCGGCGACTCGGCGTCGGCGTCGCGACGCGCGGCGTCGATGCGACCCAGCGCGTTGGCCGCGGCGAGTGCTGCGAGCCGGCCCCGCGCGATCGCCGCCTCCACGCCGGCCACGCCCGCGCCGTCGCCCGCGACGAAGACGTTGCCGATCGTCGTGCCTCCCCAGGCGTCGACGACCGGCTCGAACGACGCCTGCGTCGGGTTCCAGGCGATCTCGCAGCCGAGCGCCGCCGCGAGGTGCAGGTTCGGCACCACGCCGTGCGACAGCACGAGCGCGTCGGCGGCCACTTCGTGCCAAGTACCGTCCAACGCGTAACGGACGCGCTCGACGCGGCCCTCGCCCTGTGCCTCGAGCGCCTCGACGTGCTCGACGACGCGCGTGCGGCGGCGCACCGCGCGCACCAGCTCGAGCCCCCGCGCGAGGTAGCCCGAGAACATGAATCCCGGCGCGTGACGCATCGCCTCGGCGAGCCGCCCGCGCGGGATCGTCTCCAGCACGAGATCGATGCGCGCCCTCGCGTTGAGGCACTGCCACGCGACCTGCCACAGGAGCGGCCCGGCGCCGGCGAACACGACGCGTCCCTCCGGCACGAGCGCCGCGCTCTTGAGCAGCGCCTGCACGCCACCGGCCGTCACCACACCGGGCAGCGTCCAGCCCGGCACCGGGAACGGACGCTCGAGCGTACCCGTGGCGATGACGAGCGCGCGTGCAGCGAAAGTCTCGGCGACGCGCGCCGCGGGGCGACCCCCCGTGACGCCGACGTCGAACGCGCCGTCGTCGCGGCGTGCCACCGCCCACACCGACGTCGCCGGCAGGTACTCGGCCCCGGCGGCCTGGAAAGCGCGCACCAGGTTGCCGCCGCGCCAGTAGTCGGGCCCGAGCACTTCCGGGCGGCGCACCGGCGTCGTGGTGAGGGCTCGATAGATGGCGCCGCCTGGCGAGGGCGACTCGTCGAACGCGATGGTCGAAAGGCCGAGCGACGCGGTCACCGTGGCGGCGGCGAGCCCGGCAGGGCCGACGCCGATCACCGCGACGTCGTGGATGCGCGCACTCATCGCTCGACTCCCGGAGATGGCGCCAGCGCGACGTTGCCGTGCTGCGTGCGAATGCGCGTGCCCGGCACAACGGTGACGAGGCAGGCCTGCTGGTTCGGCACGTCGTCGACCGTGACCAGGCAGTCGAAGCACACCCCCATCATGCAGAACGGGCCGCGCGGTGCGCCGGAGATCGGCGTCGTCCGCGTGGCAAGGCGGCCGGATGCGAGCAGCGCCGCGGCCACCGTGTCGCCGGCACGCGCGTCGAACGGCTCGCCGTCGATCGTCACGGCGACCACGTCGCGTGGCGTGTCAGGCAGCCGCGCGTACATGGCCGAAGCGCGCCGTACCGAACGGCGCGAGCGTGCGTGGGATGTGGCCGACGACGCTCGCGATCACGAAGCGGTCACTCATCGACGACCCCCGCGAAGCGCAGGATCGCCGGGATCCGTGCCGCGAAACCCTGGAACGCGTGGTCGCCACCGCCCTCGACGTGCTGGAACGCGCCACCGTAGTACGCGACCGCCTCGCGCCAGTCCAGCACCTCGTCGCCGGACTGCACCAGCAGGAAATAGCGCGAGGGGCGCGTGATGCGCGGAACGGCGAGCGCGCGCAGCTCGTCGAAGTGCGCCTGCGTGACGACGAACGTCGCCCCGGTGTAGAGGTTGGTCTGCGCGCCCACGTACTCCGCGAGGTCGTCGTAAGGACGGATCGCCGGATTGACGAGCACGGCTCTCGCGCCGAGCCGCTCGGCGAGGCAGGTCGCGTAGAAGCCGCCCAGCGAGCTGCCGACGAACGTCAGCCACCGCTCCGGCGCGGCGACGTTGCCGCGAATCCAGGCCTCGACCGCGGCCACCGCCCGCGCCGGCGAGACGTCGAGCGCGGGCACGTGGAGCCGCGGCCGGATCGACTCGGGAAGTGCCTCGACCGCCGCGGTCACCGCGGCGGCCTTGACGCTCGCGGGCGA
>CAYQAF010000360.1:0-3193 GCA_964415375.1 uncultured Alcaligenaceae bacterium | reverse complement strand
AGCACGGCATCGACTTCGCCACGGCGATCGAGGCGGTGGCGGCCAACACCGTGTTCACGACGCACACCGCGGTGCCGGCCGGCCACGACCACTTCGCCGACGACATGATCGGCACCTACTTCGCCGACTACTGCCATGCCGTCGGCGTCACGCCGCAGGAGCTCCTCGCGCTGGGTCGCACGCCGCTCAGCCAGGACTTCAACATGACGGCGCTCGCCGTGCGCGGCAGCCGGTACCAGAACGGCGTGTCGCGCATCCACGGCGGCGTGTCCTCCGAAATGCTGCGCGACCTCTGGCCGCAGGTGCCGCCGCACGAGAGCCCGATCGACCACGTCACCAACGGTGTCCACGCGCTCACGTTCGTTGCGCCCGAGTGGCACGACATCTTCGAGCGCTTCCTCGGCGTCGACTGGTCACAGCGGCTCACCGACCGCGGCTACTGGGACCGCGTGCACCGCATCCCGGACACGATGTTCTGGAGCGTCCGCGAGTACCTGAAGGCGCAGATGCTCCACCTGGTGCGCCGGCGCATACGCGACCAGCTGGTGAGGAACCGCGGCAGCGAATCGCACCTCGACCGCCTGTTCCGCTACGCCGACCCGAACAACCCGAACGTGCTGACGATCGGCTTCGGGCGCCGCTTCGCGACGTACAAGCGCTCGACGCTCCTGTTCCAGGACCTCGACATGCTGCGGCAGATCATCGGCAACCCCGAGCGGCCGGTGCTCTTCATCTACTGCGGCAAGGCGCATCCCGCCGACCAGCCGGGACAGGACCTGATCCGCCGCATCATGCAGGTGGCGAAGATGCCCGAGTTCGTCGGGCACATCCTGCTCGTCGAGGGCTACGACCTGCGGCTCGCGCGGCGGCTCGTCGCCGGCGTCGACGTCTGGCTCAACAACCCCATCTACCCGCTCGAGGCATCGGGAACGTCGGGCATGAAGGCGTCGATGAACGGCGCGATCAACCTGTCGATCCTCGACGGATGGTGGGACGAGGGTTACGACGGGGGCAACGGCTGGGCGATCAAGCCGGCCTCCGACCACGTCAACCAGGAGCAGCGCAACGCCGACGAGTCCCGCACGCTCTACGAACTCCTGCAGGACCACGTGATACCGCTCTACTACGCGCGGGACGGCCTCGCCTACTCGCCGGGCTGGGTGGCGATGGCGAAGCGCGCGATGTCGTCGATCCTGCCGCACTTCAGCTCGCGCCGCATGCTCGACGAGTACGTGTCCAAGTTCTACGTGCCGGCGTCGATCGGTGGGCGCCGCTACACGGCGAACGGCTGTACCACCGCGCGCGACGTGGCGACCTGGAAGGCGCGCGTGCACGGAGCCTGGCAGGGCGTCGCTATGCGCCGCGTGGATGCCCCGGTGGCACGCATCGCGTTCGGCGAGACGGTGAAGGTCGCCGTGGAGGTGACGCTGAACGGCCTGTCCACCGACGACGTCGCCGTGGACCTCATGCTCCGCCAGGCGCACGAGGTCAACCAGCCGTGGCAGCAGCACAACCTCGTGCCGTCGGGCGTCACTGGCGGCACCGCGCGCTACGAGCTCGAGCTCGCGCCGGACATCTGCGGCAAGCTCGACTACCGGATCCGGGCGTACCCGCACCACCCGCGGCTCACGCACCGCTTCGAGGTCGGGCTGATGCGCTGGCTCTAGGCTCGACGCTGCGCCGCCAGCGATTCGTACAGGCGGCCGTACTGCGCGGCCGCCGCAGCCCAGCTGAAGTCGCGCGCCATCGCGATCTTCTGCAGCTTGCGCCACAGCCTCGGCCGGTGCCAGAGCGCAATCGAGCGCGCGACCGCCGCCCACAACGCGTCGGGCGTCGGCTGGCCGAACACGAATCCGCTCGCCGTGCCCTCCGCGAGCGTGTCCGGCGTGCAGTTCACGACCGAATCGGCGAGACCGCCGGTCGCGTGCACGATCGGCGGCGTACCGTAGCGCTGGCTGTACATCTGGTTCATCCCGCACGGCTCGAAGCGCGACGGCATCAGGAACATGTCCGCGCCCGCCTCGATTCGGTGCGCGAGACCCTCGTCGAAGCCGATGCGCACGCCGAACTGGCCGGGGAAGCGCTCCGGCAGCGCCCCCATGGCGAGCGCCAGGTCGCGCTCGCCGGCCCCGAGCACGACGAGCTGCGCCGGGATCGCCGCGAGCTCGTCGGCAATCGCGAGCACGAGATCGATGCCCTTCTGCTGCGTGAGTCTCGAGACGATGGCGAACAGCGGCACGTCGTCGCGCACCGCGAGGCCGAACTCCGCCTGCAGCGCCGCCTTGTTGCCCGCCTTGCGCCACAGCGTCGTTCCCCGGTAGCGCACCGGAAGGTGCGGATCGGTCGACGGATCCCAGGCGTCGACGTCGATGCCGTTCTGGATGCCGTGGAGGTCGGCGGTGCGGTCGGCGAGCAGCCCCTCGAGCCCCATGCCGAGCGGCACGTCCTGGATTTCGCGCGCATACGTCGGGCTGACGGTGGTGATCGCATCGGCGTAGTAGAGCGCCGCCTTCAGGAAAGACAGTTGCCCGAAGTATTCCACGCCGTGGATCGCGAACGCCGCGGGGGGCACACCCAGCGGGGCGAGCCAGGTCGCGTCGAACACGCCCTGGAAGGCGAGGTTGTGGATCGTGATCACGCTCGCGGCCCGCGCGCCTCCCCACATCGCGAGATATGCGGGGGCGAGGCCGGTCTGCCAGTCGTGGGCGTGCACGACCTGCGGCGTCCACCGTATGGGCGAACCCGGGCTCGCCAACGCGGCGGCCACGTGTGAAAGGAGGCCGAAGCGGCGGGGATTGTCCTCGAAGTCGAGCCCGTCCGGTCCCTGGTACGGCCCGCCGGCACGCTCGTAGAGCTCGTCGTTGACGACCGCGAGCAAGGGCACGCCCGAAGGCGTCGTGCCGGCGACGAGCCGGGCGCCGGGCAGCTCCGCGAATGGGCCGATCGTGGCCACCTCCCGCGTGGCGCCCGCGCCGGCGAGCACTGCCGGGTAGCCGGGCACGAGCAGCCGCACGTCGTGGCCGAGCGCGCGCAGCGCCGGCGGCAGCGAGGCGACGACGTCCGCCAGGCCGCCGGTCTTGATGAACGGGGCGCACTCGGAGGCTGCGAACAGCACGCGGACAGGCATCGATCGAGCGGACGTATCGGGGGCCGGATCCGGTATTGTGCCAACGTTGCGCGCGCGACCGGCGCG
>CAYQAF010000359.1:0-3200 GCA_964415375.1 uncultured Alcaligenaceae bacterium | reverse complement strand
CCCGATCGAAGCGGCCCTCGGCGCTGGCGGTGGCAATGGCCGCCGCGGGGCTGCCGCGCCACACGCTGTCGATCTTGAGGAAAGCGAGCCCGCGACGCCCCGTCCACAGCGCGAGCGCTGCGGCACGCGTTCGTGCAATCGCGTCGCCGGCATCCACTTCCCGGCTGGCGGAGTCGAGCGCGATGCGGTCGCCGACGTGCGTGCCCGCCCGGCCCACATCCCAATAGACGCACGTCGCACCGTCGCGAGACGCGAACGGGCCCGCGGCGTCGAGCGCGCCGGACAGGTCGTCGGCGAGTATGCGCACCATTGGGCGTTCGTCAGGGCCCACGACGGCCATCCGAGCTGTGGCCGTGGTCAAGGGTGTCGTCTCCACGGCGGCATGGGTATTTCACTTGCGAATGGTAACGGACCGGACTTGCGCGTGCGCCGTTACAAGCCCCCGCACCCGCAAGTGGCATCATTGCGGAGTCCATCGTGCCCATGCGGTTCCGCACAAACGGCAAGCCGCGATGGGCACCAACGTCAAGGAAACAGGAGTCGTTCATGGCCAAGCGCTTTGCAAATCTCATCGGCGGCGAATGGATCGAGGGTGCCTCGTCCAAGCCCAATCGCAATCCCTCGGATGTGACCGACGTCATCGGCGAGTACGCGCAGGCCGACGCCGCGCAGACGCTCGCAGCGATAGCCGCAGCGCGTCAGGCCTTTCCCGCGTGGTCGACGGGCCCGATCCAGCAGCGCTTCGACATCCTGGACCGGGCGGGCAGCGAGATCCTCGCGCGCAAGGACGAGCTCGGGGCGCTGCTGTCGCGCGAGGAAGGCAAGACGCTGCCGGAAGGCGTGGGCGAGGCCGCGCGCGCCGGCTACATCTTCAAGTTCTTCGCCGGCGAGACGCTCCGTCTGGCGGGTGAGCGCGTGCCGTCGGTGCGGCCGGGCGTGGACGTCGAAATCACCCGCGAGCCGATCGGCGTCGTCGGGCTGATCGCGCCGTGGAATTTCCCGATCGCCATCCCCGCCTGGAAAATCGCGCCCGCGCTCGCCTACGGCAACACCGTCGTCATGAAGCCGGCGGACCTCGTGCCGGGTTGCTCCTGGGCGCTCGCCGACATCCTCGCGCGCGCCGGCCTGCCCGCCGGCGTGTTCAACCTCGTGATGGGACGCGGGTCCGTGGTCGGCGAGGCGATCATCGCCAGTCCCGACGTCGCCGGCGTGAGCTTCACGGGTTCCGTGTCGACGGGCCGAGCGATCGCGGCGAAGCTCGTCGCCCGCATGGCGAAAGTGCAACTCGAAATGGGCGGCAAGAATCCGCTGGTCGTGCTCGACGACGCCGACCTGGGTGTCGCCGTCGACGCCGCGATACAGGGTGCCTACTACTCGACCGGCCAGCGCTGCACGGCCTCGTCAAGACTGATCGTCACGCAGGGCATTCACGACCGTTTCGTGCGCGCCCTGTCCGAGCGCCTGGCCGCGCTGAAGGTCGACGACGCGCTCGCAGCGGGCACCGACATCGGGCCGGTCGTCGACGAGAGCCAGCTCGCGCAGGATCTCGAGTACGTCGGCATCGGCAAGGCGGAAGGTGCCAAGCTCGCGGCCGGCGGCGAGCGGCTTTCGCGCGCCAAGGACGGGTACTACTTCGCGCCCGCGCTGTTCACCGAGACGACCAACGACATGCGCATCGCGCGCGAGGAGATCTTCGGTCCCGTCGCCGCGGTGATCCGCGCGAAGGACTACGACGAGGCGCTCGCGCTCGCGAACGACACCGAGTTCGGCCTCTGCTCTGGCGTCGTGACGACCTCGCTCAAGTACGCCTCGCACTTCCGCCGCCATGCGCAGGCCGGCATGGTGATGGTGAACCTGCCCACGGCGGGCGTCGACTACCACGTGCCCTTCGGCGGCCGCAAGGGGTCGAGCTACGGTCCGCGCGAGCAGGGACGCTATGCCGCCGAGTTCTACACGACCGTGAAGACCGCCTACATCGCGCCCTGACCGAGCCCCTCCCATCCGCGCGGACGAAGCGCGGCAGACACGAGGGGGTCACCGTCAGCCACCGCCGACGGGCGGAATGATCGTCAGCTCGTCGTCCGGCGCGAGCGCGCGGCGGCGATCGCGTTCCAACTGCCCATTGACCGTGACGGCGTGCGTTGCCTGCGGCGCCAGCCCCAGCGCGTGCAGCGCGTCTTCGATCGTGGCGCCGTCGGGAACCTCGAGCGCACCGCCCTCGGGTGTCCGCGACTTGAGCACGCCCATCAGCTTGAGGCGGATTCGCATGGCGTCGTAGTCGATCGCGCACCCATCGCGCCGATGGGCCGTCAGCGTCCGGCAACGAACACCGCGTGCGCCGTGCCGGCCGTCGACGACGGTTCGGCCGACCCAAAACGGAACTGGCGTGCCCTGGCGGCCCGGTGGAGCAGCGTCGCGCCGACGAGCTTCGCCGCCACGCCGGAGCCGACGTATGCGCGGCGCACGTCGAAGGGATGGTCCTGCAGGTGCTTCTTCCAAGGGCCGAGTGGGATCTCAGTCTGCATCAGCCCCTTGACCATGCCGATGTCGGTGAGCATCCCCACGTCGTCGGCACGCCCCATGAAGATGGCGCCGGTGAGGCGGTCGGCGGTGAACACGAGCTTGCGATGGATGAATCCGGACGGATTGTCGACGGTCGTCGCCTCACCCGCCGCGTCGTTCCAGCGCCCGAAGCTAGCTCCCTGGAGGCCGCAGATGTCGACCACGTTCATCGACAGGCTGCCGCGATACCGCACGTCGTTGCCCGCCATGTTCGCCCCGGCCACGCGGCCGTGGTCCACTGCCGTCGGCTGGATCGGCTGCACCGCGCGCTCGGCGCCGAGCAGCACCGGCCCCTGCGCCACGTCGCCGCCCGCGTAGACGTGCGGAAAGTTGGTCTGCAGCCGGTCGTTCACCAGGATTCCATCATCCGTGGCGATGCCCGATCCCTGCAGCAGATCGAGGTTCGCGCGGACTCCGGTCGCCAGGATCACGATGTCCGCGACGAGCGATCGCCCGTCGGACAACTCGACCGACTTCGCCCCGTCCTCCTGCTGGCGAATCCGGCGCACCGTCGTGCCGCAGTGGATCGGGATGTCGCGTGTCGCGAGCCAGCGCTGCGCGTGCGCCGCGGCTGTCGCGTCGAGCATCCTCGGCAGCACGTGCGCTTCGCGCTCAACCACGGCCAGATGCCACTTCCG
>CAYQAF010000358.1:0-3201 GCA_964415375.1 uncultured Alcaligenaceae bacterium | reverse complement strand
ATCAGCACGTCCACCTCGGCGCGCCGGTGGGCCGTGGCGATCGCCTCGGCGATGTCGCGCGCGGCCCCGTCGCCCTGCACGAGCGCCGGGTAGACGATCACCGGCAGCGACGGCCAGCGCCGGTGCAATGTCGCGAGGACGTCGCGCACCGCTGCGCCGCGTGGCGAGGTGACGATGCCGACGCCACGGGGAAAGCGCGGCAGCGGGCGCTTGCGCGCGCCGTCGAGCAGACCCTGTGCCTCGAGCGCAGCCCTGAGCCGCAGGAAACGCTCGTAGAGCGCACCAAGCCCCGCGTGGCGCACGGCGTCGACGTTGAGCTGGAACTCGCCCTTCTGCTCGTAGATCGACGGGGTGGCCCGCACCTCGACGGCGAGGCCGTCGGCGAGCGGGAACGCGACGAGCTGCGCCTTGCTTCGCCACAGCGTGCATTTCACCTGCGCCGTCTCGTCCTTGAGCGTGAAATAGACGTGCCCGGAGGGCGCGCGATAGAGGTTCGAGACTTCCCCGCCGACCCACACGACCCCCAACTGGCGCTCGAGGATGAGGCGCGCGGACGAGACGAGCAGCGACACCGGCAGCACCGGCGGTCCGTCGCGACCCGCGGACGTCCCAGGGGTCATCCCGGTGTCGTGACGCGCCGGCTGCGAAGGCGGTCGGCTCACGACCGGGTTCCCGTTGTACAGCAACGCATCGCAGCCTCGGATGTCCAGGACAAGATCGATTCATGGGAGGACGAGGACGTTGTCACACCAGCGTCATGCGGACCTGCCCCGCGCCCGGGCGAGCGCACGGCTCGCGTGCGACAACTGCCTGATCGGGCACCCATTTCGGTCGGCGAAGAATTGTGCATCTCAGCTTTATGCGCGCAGTTACCGGGACTTAGCGAATCAACTTACAAGATATGCACACTGCTATCCACAGGATTTGTGGACAACCCTGGCGGCCCGCGCCATCGAAGCCCCCGGGAAGCCGCGCCCGGCGCGGATTTCGGGAGAGTGACCCGCTTGCCCTAGCGTCGCGGGCCGCATGGTGGTCCGGCGGCCGGTTAGAATGCACCGCACGTCCCGCTTGTTCATGAACAAGAAACGATGGCTGCTGCGCCGCAAGACAACAATCTGCCCGCTCGCGACAACGCGCCGCGCGCCAAGGGTGCACCCGCGCTCGCCCCCAACTTCCTGCGTTCGATCATCGCCGAGGATGCTCGCACCGGCAAATACGGCGGGCACGTCGTCACTCGCTTCCCGCCCGAGCCCAACGGCTACCTGCACTACGGACACGCGAAGTCGATCATCCTGAACTTCGGGCTCGCCGCGGAGAACGGCGGTCGGTGCCACCTGCGCTTCGACGACACCAACCCGCTCAAGGAGGAGACCGAATACGTCGCCTCGATCGAAGAGGCGGTGCGTTGGCTGGGCTACGACTGGGGACCGCACCTCTACCACGCGTCGGACTACTACGACCGTCTCTACGCGTTCGCGGAGTGGTTCATCGGGCAGGGGCTGGCCTACGTCGACAGCCAGACCGCCGAGGAGATGCGCGCGACCCGCGGCACGCTCACCGAGGCCGGCATCGCGAGCCCCTGGCGCGACCGCAGCGTCGCCGAGAACCTCGACCTGCTGCGGCGCATGCGCGCGGGCGAGTTCGAGGACGGTGCGCTCGTGCTGCGCCTGAAGATCGACATGGCGAGCCCGAACATCAACATGCGGGACCCCGCGATCTACCGCATCCGCCATGCTTCGCACCACCGCACCGGTGACCGCTGGTGCATCTACCCGCTCTACGACTACACGCACTGCATCTCGGACGCGCTCGAGCGCATCACCCACTCGATCTGCACGCTGGAGTTCCAGGACCACCGGCCGCTCTACGACTGGGTGATCGAGAAGCTGGCCGACGGCGGCCAGCTGCCGCGCCCGCTGCCCAACCAGCACGAGTTCGCGCGGTTGAACCTCACCTACGTCGTGCTCTCCAAGCGCAAGCTGATCCAGCTCGTCAACGGTGGTTTCGTCGACGGCTGGGACGACCCGCGCATGCCGACGCTCGTGGGTGCGCGGCGGCGCGGCTTCACGCCCGAAGGCTTCCGCCAGATGGTCGAGCGCACCGGCGTGTCGAAGTCCGACACGTGGATCGACATGAGCGTCCTCGAGGACGCGATGCGCGACGACCTCAACGCCGTGGCCGAGCGGCGCATCGCCGTGCTCGACCCGGTGCGGCTCGTCGTCGACAACTTCCCCGAGGGTGCGGCGGAGACCTGCTTCGCGCCGAATCACCCGCAGCACCCCGAGCTCGGCCGGCGCGAGCTCCGCTTCACGCGCGAGCTGTGGATCGACCGCGACGACTTCATGGAGGTACCGCCGAAGGGTTTCTTCCGGCTCGCCCCCGGTACCGAGGTGCGATTGCGCTATGCGTACATCGTCAAGTGCACCGGCGTGGAACGCGACGCCGCCGGGCGCGTCGCGACGATCCATTGCACCTACGACCCGACGACCCGCAGCGGCACGCCCGGTGCCGAGGCGCGCAAGGTCAAGGGCAACATCCACTGGCTGTCCGCCGACGAGGCGGTCTCGGTCGAAGTGAGGCTGTACGATCGGCTGTTCCGTGTTCCCTACCCCGGGGCCCGGAATCCGTGGGGCGAGCGCGGTGGCGAAGCCGCGGCAGCTCCGGCAGGCCATGCGGTGGTCGTGGCGGGCGACGACGAGTTGGACGCCGAGGCTGCCGAGCGCGATTTCCTCGACGACCTGAATGCCGACTCGAAGCGCGTGATCACGGCGCTGGTCGAGCCCGCGCTCGCGCGCGCGGAACCCGAGGCGCGCTACCAGTTCGAGCGCGCCGGCTATTTCGTCGCCGATCGCTTCGACCACGCACCCGGTCGAGCGGTGTTCAACCGGACCGTGACGCTCAAGGACTCCTGGTCCGGCAGGGCCCTATGACCCGCGACGGGCCGGTTGTCGCGCGGCGGTACGCGAGGACGAGCGCCCGTACTATGCCGCCCGCGCTTGCGCTGCGCGCGGGCCGCGCTACACTTCCGGCGCCGATTTCCATGCAGGAGTGAGTTCATGAAGCGCATCGTCCTTTTCCTCGCGACCAACGTCGCCGTCCTCGTCGTCATCTCCGTCGTGCTGCGCCTGTTCGGGCTCGACCGCGCCATCTTCGACGCGACGGGCCTCAACTATGGCGCGTTGCTGGGCTTCTCCTTCGTCG
>CAYQAF010000357.1:0-3203 GCA_964415375.1 uncultured Alcaligenaceae bacterium | reverse complement strand
GAAGTCGCGCGGCCACGTCCGCACGATGCGCTCGATCGCGGGGTCCGGTGCGAAGCGCACCCGCGCGGCCGCCGCGTCGCCGGCGACGCGCCGCAGCGCGTCGACCATGCCCCCGACCGTCACCGAGATGCCGGGCACGTTGACCGAGCGGCCCTGCGTCAGTGTCGCCGCCGGTGTTTCGTGGCCGAGCAGCAGGTTCTCGATCACCAGGCGCGGCGACAGCAGCCACATGCGGGTCTCGGCCGGCACTGGGCAAGTCGCTTCGACGCCGGCGAGCGGCTCGCGCAGGATGCCGCTCGCAAAGGACGAAGCGGCCTTGTTCGGCTTGCCGGGCCGCACGCTGACCGTCGGCAAGCGGAGACTGCGACCGTCGAGGAAGCCCTTGCGCGTGTAGTCGTGCACGAGAAGCTCGCCCACCGCCTTCTGCGCGCCGTAGGACGACTGCGGCGTCAGCGCCTGGTTGTCCGGCACGACGTCGGGCAGCGCACCGCCGAACACGGCGACCGAGCTGGTAAACACGACCTTCGGCGGGCGCGCGAGTGCGCGGCAGCGTTCCAGCAGGTGACGCGTCGCGTCGACGTTCACGCGCCAGCCGAGGTCGAAGTTCGCCTCGGCCTCGCCGCTGACCACGGCCGCGAGGTGGAACACGCTGTCGGTGTCCCCACCGATCGCCGCGGCGACGAACGCCGGGTCGGCGACGTCGCCGGCCATCGGCCGCACACGCGGATCGTCGAGACCTTCGGCTGCGGCGACGTCGGCCAGCACCACTTCGGAGACTTCGCGCGGCGCCCCCGTCGCATCGCGGAGGTGGCCGCGCTCGACGATCGCACGCGCGAGCCTCCGCCCGAGGAATCCGGCGCCGCCGGTGATCACGACACGCATCGCTCGCTCTCCCGAGAGTGGACGCGACGTATGATAGTCGCGCCGCGCGATGGCGTCGCGCGGTAGTGAACGAAACGGGATGGCGATCGACACTTCCGATGTCGCGACGGACACTTTCGGCGTGCGCGCCGCGCACGCCGTCGGCGCAATCGTCGAGGCCGTCGCCACCGAGGGACTCGCGGTCGTGCGCGGGGCGATCCCGGCCCCGCTGGTCGGCGCACTGCGCGACGCCGCGCGCGAACGCGACGCCGCTGGCGAGTTCCACGCCGCGGGCGTGGGCCGTGCCGCCGCGCGTGTCGAGCGCGCCAACGTGCGCGGCGACCGCATCCGCTGGCTGGAGCCGGCGGACGCGAAGCCCGCGGAGACCGCATGGTTCGCGCTGGTGGACGCACTGCGCGTCGCCGTGAACGAGGCGCTGTATCTCGGGCTCTTCGATTTCGAGGGGCACTACGCGATCTATCCGCCCGGCGCCGGCTACGCGCGTCACCTCGACCGCTTCCGCGACGACGACGCGCGGGTGCTGACGCTGATCGTCTACCTGAACGACGCGTGGATCGACGCGCACGGCGGAGCGCTGCGCATCGAGCGTGGCGACGGCGTGACGCGCGACGTGGCACCCGAAGGCGGGACGCTGGTCGCGTTCCTGTCCGACCGTTTCCCGCACGAGGTACTTCCCGCCTCACGCGAGCGCCTCGCACTCACCGGCTGGTTCAGGCGCCGTGCGTGACGCGCATGCGCCCGCAGGCTGCGCTATCCGGCGAGCTTCGCCCGTGCCGACTTGAGCGCGTTGTCGATGTACGCGCCGTAGAAATCGACGGTAAGGAGCCCGACGATCGGTTCGCCGAGCGGCAGTCCGTTCGCGTCGACGACCAGCACCGTCGGCGACAGCAACACCCCGTAGCGCTCGGCGAGCGCCCGATGGGTCGTGCGCGCGCCGCTGAAGTCGAGCACGGAATCGCGGCGGTCGATCCCCACCTGGCGGAACAGCGCCTTGCCCTGCCACTCCTCGCGCGAGAAGGGGACGAGGTACTCGCGCAGCGCCTGTTCGCAGTACGGACACTCGTCGCGGTCGAAGAACAGCAGGATCGGCAGGCGCTCCCGGCGGCTTGCCACCGCATCGGCCGCAAGGTTGTTCGCGGCAGGGAGTTCGGCGCGACGGCGCACCGCAGACCTGCCCGTGCCGGCCGAGGTGGCGTTCACCTTCGACGCCTGCGCGAGGGCGGGCGTCGGGGCGAGTGCGAGCGCCCCCGATGCTAGAATCCGTCGCAGCGCATCGCGGCGCGCGCGCCGCGGACCCGAATCAACGTCCTCACTTCGCTTCACTTCGATGACGCCTCCGCACGCGCCGCGCCGGCTCGTGATCGCCACGCGCGAGTCTGCGCTCGCGATGTGGCAGGCCCGCCACGTGCAGGGCCGGCTCGAGGCATTGTACCCGCGCGCGCGCGTGGAGCTGCTCGGCTTGACGACGCAGGGCGACCAGATTCTCGACCGGCCGCTCGCCGCGATCGGCGGCAAGGGCCTGTTCATCAAGGAGCTCGAAGTCGCGATGGCCGAGGGCCGCGCCGACCTCGCCGTGCACTCGCTCAAGGACGTGCCGATGGAGATGCCGCCCGGGTTCGCACTCGCCGCAATCGCCGCGCGGGAGGATCCTCGCGACGCATTCGTGTCGAACCGCTTCGCTTCGTTCGCCGGGCTCCCGGCGGGCGCGATCGTCGGCACGTCGAGCCTGCGTCGCGAGGCGCAGCTGCGCGAGCGTCATCCCGGCCTGGAGGTACGGCCGCTGCGCGGCAACGTGAACACGCGGCTGCGCAAGCTCGACGAGGGCCAGTTCGACGCCATCATCCTCGCCGCGGCGGGACTGAAGCGCCTCGGCTTCGGCGAGCGCATCCGCGACCTGATCGATCCGGAGGACAGTCTGCCCGCGCCGGGGCAGGGCGCGCTTGCGCTCGAATGCCGTGCCGACCGGCCCGAAGTGGCGGCGGCGCTCGCACCTCTCGTTGACCTTGCGACCACGCTCGCCGTCACCGCGGAGCGGTCGTTTTCGCGCGCGCTGTCCGGCAGCTGCCACACGCCGCTCGCCGCGTACGCGACGTGGCAGGAGGGCACGCTGTGGCTGCGCGGGTTCATCGCGAGCCAGGACGGGCGCGAGGTGCTGCGCGGGGAGCGCGAGTCGCAGGCGGTCGACGCCGCGGATGCCGACGCGCTTGGCAGCGCCCTTGCCGAAGAATTCGTCGCGCGCGGTGCTGCGCGCCTCATCGTCGCCGCATGAGCCCGAAGGGCCGCCCCGAGGGCGAATCCGCCCCGCAGCGCGTCAGCGCGGA
>CAYQAF010000356.1:2080-3206 GCA_964415375.1 uncultured Alcaligenaceae bacterium | reverse complement strand
CCGGCCGGCCGGATGGGCCGCGGCCTAGCGCCGCGGTGTCAGCGCCGCGACACCCTGTGGACCGTTTCCACCAGGGCGGCGACGTTCTCCGGCGGCGTCTTCGGCACGATGCCGTGGCCGAGGTTGAAGATGTGTCCCGGCGCCGGCCCTGCGGCCCGGACCACGGCCTCGGCCTCGCGCGCCACCGTCGCGGGATCGGTGGTCAGCACCAGCGGGTCGAGGTTGCCCTGCAGCGCCACCCGATCGCCGACCGTCGCGCGCGCGGCGACGAGATCGACCGTCCAGTCGAGTCCCACGCCGTCGGCGCCGCACGCGGCGATCTCGGGCAGCCACGAGCCGCCGCCTTTCGTGAAGACGATCGTCGGCACGCGCGCCCCATCGGGGCCGGGCGCGAGGCCGCGCAGCACGGCAGTCATGGTCGCGAGCGAGAAGCGACGGTACGCGGCCGCCGGGAGCAGCCCGCCCCAGGTGTCGAAGATCATCACGGCGTCGGCGCCGGCCCGGATCTGCTCGTTGAGGTAGGCGGTGACCGCCCGTGCGTTGACGTCGACCAGCCGCGCCAGCAGGTCCGGGCGCGCGCACGCCATCCGCCGCACCTTCGCGAAGTCGTCGTCGCTGCCGCGGCCCTCGATCATGTAGCAGGCGAGCGTGAACGGGCTGCCCGAGAAGCCGATCAGCGGCACGCGGCCGGCGAGTGCGCGCTTGATCGTCGCCACCGCGTCGAAGACGTAGCGGAGCTTGGCCATGTCCGGCACGTCGAGCGCGCCGATCGCGCCCTCGTCGGCGGTAGTGCGCTCGAAGCGCGGGCCTTCGCCCTCGGCGAACGACAGACCGAGCCCCATCGCGTCGGGGATCGTCAGAATGTCCGAGAAGAGGATCGCCGCGTCGAGCGGATAGCGCTCGAGCGGCTGCAGCGTCACTTCGCAGGCGAGCTCCGGGTGCTGGGCGAGCCCCATGAAGCTGCCGGCGCGCGCGCGCGTGCGGTTGTACTCGGGAAGATAGCGACCCGCCTGCCGCATCAGCCACACGGGCGTATAGGGCGTGGGCTGGCGGCGCAGCGCCCGCAGGAAGGTGTCGTTCCGGAACAAGGGGAGGAAGGCGCGCGTGGCGCGCCCGTTCGCTCGGT
>CAYQAF010000356.1:0-1980 GCA_964415375.1 uncultured Alcaligenaceae bacterium | reverse complement strand
CCCCATCAGGAACTCGTCGACCGCGCGGGCGCACTGGCGCCCCTCGCGGATCGCCCAGACGACGAGCGACTGCCCGCGGCGCATGTCGCCGGCGGCGAAGACCTTTGCGACGGAGGTCCGGTAGTCGTCCGTGTTCGCGCCGACGTTGCTGCGCGGGTCGCGGCGCACGCCCAGCTGCTCGACCAGCGCGTCCGACGCGGGGCCGACGAATCCCATCGCGAGCAGCACGAGGTCCGCCGGCAACTCGAACTCGCTGCCCGGCACCTCGGTCATCTTCAGCTGGCCGTTGGCGTCCTTGGTCCACTCGAGTCGCGCGGCGACGAGCTTCGCGACCTTGCCGTCGCGGCCCTCGAAGCGCTTGGTGGCGACCGACCAGTCGCGTGCACAGCCTTCCTCGTGCGACGACGACGTGCGCAGCTTCGTCGGCCAGTACGGCCACGTCAGCGGCTTGTTCTCCTGCTCCGGCGGTTGCGGCAGGAGCTCGAACTGCGTGACCGACGCCGCACCGTGGCGGTTCGACGTGCCGACGCAATCCGATCCGGTGTCGCCGCCGCCGATCACGACGACGTGCTTGCCGGTGGCCATGATCTGGCCGGTCACCGCGTCGCCCGCGACCACCTTGTTCTGCTGCGGCAGGAACTCCATCGCGAAGTGCACGCCGGCGAGCTCCCGCCCCGGCACCGGCAGGTCGCGCGGCCGTTCCGCGCCACCCGCGAGCACGACCGCGTCGAACTCCGCGAGGAGCGCCTGCCCGGTCACGTCGTGGCCGACGTCCACACCCGGGCGGAACAGGACGCCCTCGGCCGACATCTGTGCCATGCGCCGGTCGATCAGCGGCTTCTCCATCTTGAAGTCCGGGATCCCGTAGCGGAGCAGCCCGCCGATGCGGTCGCTCTTCTCGAGGACGACGACGTCGTGCCCGGCGCGCGCGAGCTGCTGCGCGCAGGCAAGACCCGCGGGCCCGGAGCCGACCACGGCAACGCGGCGCCCGGTCTTGCGCTCGGGGGGCAGCGGCACGACCCAGCCTTCTTCCCAGCCCTTGTCGATGATGAAGTGCTCGATCGACTTGATGCCCACTGCGTCGCTGTTGATGTTCAGCGTGCACGCGGCCTCGCAAGGCGCGGGGCAGACGCGGCCGGTGAACTCGGGGAAGTTGTTGGTCGAGTGCAGCACCTCGAGCGCCTGCTGCCACTGGCGCCGGTAGACCAGGTCGTTCCAGTCGGGAATGATGTTGTTGATCGGGCAGCCGCTCTGGCAGAACGGGATGCCGCAGTCCATGCACCGCGCGCCCTGCTTCGAGGCCGCATCGTCCTCGAGCGCCAGCACGAACTCGCGGTAGTGCCGCAAGCGCTGCGCCGCCGGCTCGGACGCTTCCTGGATGCGCTGCAGTTCGAGAAACCCCGTTATCTTGCCCATACGACCTTCTTATCCGTGGAAACCTTCGCGTCGTCGTCCCCGCGCACGCGGGAATGACGACAGACCGCTATGCCGCCGCCTTCTGCTTCTCCGCAGCCGCCGGCTTCGGGGCCTCCCTGGCATACATCTCGCCGAGCGCGCGCTTGTACTCGTGCGGGAACACCTTCACGAATTTCGTGCGCGCGACCTCCCAGCCGTCGAGCAGCGCGTGCGCGACCGTCGAGCCGGTGAAGCGCAGGTGGCGCTCGATCAGCTCGCGCAGCAGCGCCTCGTCGGCGCGTCCGGCGTGGCGCAGGCGACCCTTGCCCGACGCGACGAGCTCGCGCTCGACGCGCGCCTGCTCGCCTTCGGTCTCGACTGGCCCGAGCTCCACCATCGCGGTGTTGCAGCGCGCGGCAAACGTGCCGTCGCCATCGTAGACGTAGGCGATGCCGCCGCTCATCCCCGCGGCGAAGTTGCGTCCGGTGGCTCCGAGCACGACGACGGTTCCGCCCGTCATGTACTCGCAGCCGTGGTCGCCCGTGCCCTCGACGACCGCCGACGCGCCCGAGTTGCGCACGCAGA
>CAYQAF010000355.1:0-3225 GCA_964415375.1 uncultured Alcaligenaceae bacterium | reverse complement strand
GCGAGACCCTCCGGCTCGACGTCTCGACCATCGACTGGATCGACGCGGCCGGCGATTACATGTGCCTGCACGCGGCCGGGCAGACCCACGTGCTGCGCGCTACGATGAGGGAACTCGAGGAGATGCTCGACCCGCAGGTGTTCCAGCGCGTGCACCGTTCGACGATCGTCAACCTTGCCCGCGTGCGCTCGCTGCGCCCGCACCTGAACGGCGAGTGCTTCCTCAAGCTGCAGTCCGGGCAGGAAGTGAAGCTGAGCCGGAGCTTCCGCGACAAGGTCGAGCTGCTGCTCGACCGGTCCGGGTCGGCGCCTGCAACCGCCTGATGCCATTCGAGGTTGCCATGTCCACACTTTCGCTTCGCGCAGTCACGAGCCGGGACCTGCGGATTCCGGGAGCGGATCCCTGGCATGCGCATCCGGACGATCCGGCTCTATCGGTGATGACGGATTTCCGGGAGCGCGCGTCGGTGACGGTCGCCGAGACCGCAACGATGGACGCGGCGCTCGAGCACATGAAGCACAATGGCGTTCGCTGCGCGTTCGCGATCGACGAGTCGCGCCGCGTCGTGGTCGGCCTGGTCACGGCCTACGACATCATGAGCGAGAAGCCGATGCGGCACATGCAGTCGATGGCGAGCCCACGACGGGAGGTGCTGGTGCGCGACATCATGCAGGGCATCGCCGAGTGGCGAGCCGCCGACATCAAGGACATCGAACGGGTGAACGTGGCGGCCGTGTCCCGCCTGTTCGACGCGACGCAACTCACGCACATCCCGGTCATGGAGACCGGCGAGGACGGCGAGCAACGCCTGCGGGGTCTGCTGTCCGGCGCGAAGGTGCGGCGCCTGCTGCGGATCGAGAAAGCAAAGCGCAGGTCGGCGCAATGAATCGGTCGAGCGCCGGCTTGATGGCCGCTGTTCTGTTCTGGGCCTTGGGCGCAGCGCCTGCGATTGCCCAGCAGCAGCATGAACATGAGCATGAATCTGGTGCGGCGGCCGTGGCCAGCATCAAGCTCGACGCCGGCCGCAAGTGGGCGACCGACGCGTCGTTGCGTGCCGGCATGGCAGACATCCGCGCCGCATTTGATGCGGATCATCCGGCTATCCACGACGGCAAGCAGACCGACGCGCAATACGACGCGCTGGCCGGCCGGGTCGAGTCGCAGGTGAACTCGATCGTGGCCAACTGCCGGCTGCCACCGCAAGCCGATGCCAACCTGCATTACCTGATTGCCGACCTGTCGCAAGGCGTCGGTCTGATGCGTGGCCAGGATCCGGCACGCTCCCGGCACGATGGCGCCGCGCTGGTGCACGGCGCGCTGCTCGCGTACGGCAAGTATTTCGACGATCCGGAGTGGTCGTCCGAGCCGTCGTCCAGGCACTGAGGGGCCAGTCAGGCCCAGGCGCGGATCCGGGCTCCCTGCGCCGTCAGCAGGTCGGCGATCTCGCCAAGCGCAAGCATCGCGCGAGCCGCCTCGGAGCGCGTGCAGAGGCTCGACAGCGTGCGCCAGGCATCGCCGAACCGGTCCGACTGCAGGCAGGCGAGCGCGTGCAGCGTGTGAGCCTCGACCGAGTTGATGCGCCAGCAGCCGAGTCGCGCGCTGGGCGGGCAGGGCGACGGCGCCCCGTGCACGAGGGTCACGTAGCGGCGGAACACCGGCAGCAAGCTGCCGAGGCCGGCGCGCTCGAAAGAATCGCGCAGGCACATCGCGGCGAAGCCCTCGTCGTCGTGCAGCGAGGCGGCCCAGCGGACGGCCCAGACCAGGAAGCGCTCTGCGCCGGTCAGGTCACAGACGCTGACTTGCGCATGGCAATCAAGCTGGAGGGGTGGCGAGCTGGACTCGGGCGGGCCTGCGTCGAAGGTCATGGGGGCGCCAGATGGGGGTGTGTAATACGAATGATTCTTATTCTTATACAGAATGTCCGGTGACGCAACCACCCCGATCAGTTCCCTTCGCCTAGGACAGGCTGAGCGCGACCTCGAGCGCGGCCCGCTCACCCGACTCCATCGCGCCCTCCATCCCTCGTGAACCCACGGCCGTCTGCTCGCCGGAGAAGTGCACGCGACCGTGCGGCTGGAACATCGCCGGCATGAAACGAGTCACGGTGCCCGGCGCAAAGTACGCCCAGTCGCCGGCCGCGTACGGATCGAGTGCCCAGGAGTGATGCGCGGCAGCGCGCAGCTGGCCCCTGGCTGCGGGTCGCATCCGTTCGATCTCGGCGATCGCGAAGCGTCCAGCCGCCTCCGGGCCGAGCCGGTCGAGCTGTGCCGCCTTGTAGCCGTAGGCGGTGACGAGCAGGCTGGACACTTCGTCGTCGGTGTCGCCGCCGCGGATCGCGAACACGCGACCGATCGGGCTGTCGGTCCACATCGAGGGTGCCACGCCGTCGCTCTCCCAGAATGGCTTGCGAACCTCGAACGCAATCTGCGTGATCATCTGGTGCGGCAACGTCTTCACGGCCTCGCCCTGCACTCCGGGCAGCACCGGATCGAAGCGCACGTGGCGCAACGTCGAGTAAGGCAGCGCGCAGATGACGGCCTTTGCCGTGTATCGCGCACCGTCGCTCGTCCGCACCGTGACGCCGTTCGCGTCGCCGGTGATCGCTGTCACCGTCTGGCGCAACCGCAGGTCGCCCTTCAGGCGTCGAGCCATGCCCTCTGGAATGCGCTGGTTGCCGCCTTTCGCCTTGTACACGGCTGGCTTCAGGTTGCGCTGGGCGCGCGTGAACGCCTCGACGAAGGCCATCATCAGTGCCGAGACATCGTGCGCCGACGTGCCATAGGCGGTGTTCGTGTCGTAGGCGAGCTCGATCATCGCGTCCGTCGCGCCTTGCGCGCGCAGCAACGTGTGCACCGAGACGTCGTCCGCCGCGTGCCTGGGCGCAATCCAGTCCTCCACGGCCTGCAGCGGATTGGCTTTGGTCATCACCATCGGCGCGTACTGCCACGGCATCAACTCGCGCAGCGGCGCAGGGAACGGGTTGCGTGGGGAGTCGCGCCAGGCGGCCTTCGCAATCGGTTGCCCGTCCAGTACGAGCGCGATGTCCGGGTGCTTGAGCTGCCTCGGCAACTGGTCCTCGAGATCGACGCCGCTGCGATTGGCAGCGTCCACGACCCGACCGTAGCCGCCGGCGATGCTCTGGCCGCCCGCCTCGGGCAGTCCTGGCACGTCCGCAAACGTCAGGATCTTGCCCCCGACCCGATCGCGGCCCTCGAGCACGAGCAC
>CAYQAF010000354.1:0-3244 GCA_964415375.1 uncultured Alcaligenaceae bacterium | reverse complement strand
CCCACGCCGGCATCAGCAGCAGCCGGTCGCCCTCCGGCGTGACTTCGTGGCTCGCCCGTACCGGCGCGCTCGCGCCGTGGACGAACGCGAGGCGCAGTGCGTCGACGAGCGCAGGGTAATCGAGCGCCGCGTGGACCTCCGCGGCAGGGATGTAGGGCAGGCCGGTGGACATGTCAGTCCCGATGGGCCGTCCCGAGGGACTGACCCGCCCCCAACGGGGGCAGCGAGCAAAGCGAGCGTGGGGGTCGTTTCCTAGCGCGCAGTTTATGATCCGGACTCGAACTATGCACGAGGATCGCGACTTCCGCGTCGTCATCGTCGGCGGCGGCGTCATCGGCAGCGCCGTTGCCTGCTTCACGCTGCAGGAGACGTCGTTCCGCGGCCGCGTCACCGTCATCGAGCGCGACCCGAGCTACGCGAGGGCCTCGTCGGCGCTGTCGGCGAGCTCGATCCGGCAGCAGTTCGGAACGGCCATCAACGTCGCGATCAGCCGCTACGGCATCGCGTTCCTGCGCGAGGCGGCGGAGCGGCTCGCCATCGACGGCAACCGTCCGGCGTTGGGGCTGGTCGAGCCCGGCTACCTCTATCTTGCCGCCACCGAGGACGGTGCAGACACGCTGCGCAGCAACCACCGCATACAGCGCGCACAGGGTGCCGACATCGCGTTGCTCGAGCCGGACGCGCTAAGGGCGCGCTTTCCCTGGCTCGCCGTCGACGACGTGAAACTCGGTGCGCTCGGCACACGCGGCGAAGGCTGGTTCGACGGCTACAGCCTGCTGCAGGCATTCCGCGGCAAGGCGCGTGCGCTGGGCGCGAACTACGTCGCCGCCGAAGCGTGCGGTTTCGAGCGCGCGGACGAGCGGATCGACGCGGTCACGCTCACCGACGGCTCGCGACTTGAGGGCGACGTATTCGTCAATGCGGCCGGGCCGTGGGCCGCCGAGGTGGCGTGCTGGGCCGGCGTCGACCTGCCCGTGCGAGCGCGTCGCCGTTCGGTGTTCGCGTTCACCTGCCCCACGTCGCTGCCGGGCTGTCCCCTGGTGATCGACCCTTCCGGCCTCTGGTTTCGTCCCGAGGGCCGCGCGCAGTTCATCTGCGGCATCTCGCCCGACGCATCGAACGACCCGGACGACGCGCCGCTCACGGTCGACCATGCGCTGTTCGACGACGTCCTCTGGCCGCTGCTCGCCGCTCGCGTTCCCGCCTTCGAGGCACTGCGCGTGACCGGCAGCTGGGCCGGCTACTACGAGGTCAACACGTTCGATCACAACGGGATCGTCGGCTTCCATCCCATGATCCGCAACCTGGTGCTCGCCAACGGCTTCTCCGGCCACGGCATGCAGCAATCCCCGGCAGTGGGCCGCGGGATCGCGGAGCTTCTGGTGCACGGCCGGTATCGCACGCTGGATCTCTCGCCGCTCGCCTACGAACGCATTCCGAGCGGCAGGCCGCTCGTCGAGAGCAACGTGATCTGATGCCGATGCGCGACACCAGCTGCCCGATGATCGCAGCCATCGCCGCGGCGCTCGGCGCTTGCCTTCTGCTTGTCACCGCGACGGCGCTTGCACAATCGGGAACGGGGGCCGGCGCAACGACGGGACGCGTCATCGTCATGTTCAAGCCCGAGGCGAAGGCACTGCAGGCTCCCGACGTGCCCGGTGCGCCGGGAACCGCACGCGCCCGCGCCGCCGTGTTGTCCAAGCGCACGGGCATCGCACTGACCGCGGGCGCCGAGGTCGCCGAGCGCATGCAGGTCGTCAGGGCTTCGGGCATCGCTTCGGACGCGCTCGCGCGCCGGCTCGCCAACGATGCCGACGTCCTGTTCGCCGTCCCCGACGAGCGCACACGCGCGCACGCGGCGCCGAACGATCCGCTCTTCCCCGCCGAGGCGCGCCCCGACGGGCCCGCATCCGGCCAGTGGTACCTGCGCGCACCGGAGGGCGCCGTCGTCTCCTCGATCGATGTCGAGCGCGCCTGGGACGTCACCACCGGATCGCCCGGAATCGTCGTCGCGGTGCTCGACACGGGCGTGCGCTTCGAGCACCCGGACCTGCGCACCGTCGGCACGGGGGGAAACCTGCTGCCAGGCTACGACATGGTGTCGGACGTGGACACCGCGAACGACGGCGACGCTCGCGACGCGGACGCCGCCGACCCGGGCGACTGGATCACGCAAGCCGACACCGCGTCGGGAGGCCCGCTCGACGGTTGCGATGAGGAGCCCAAGCACAGCTCGTGGCACGGCACCAAGGTTGCCGGCTTGATCGCGGCACTGACGGACAACGGCATCGGCATGGCGAGCGTCGCGCGCACGGTCCGCGTGCTGCCGGTTCGCGTGCTCGGCAAGTGCGGCGGCTTCGACTCCGACGTCATCGCCGGGATGCGCTGGGCCGCAGGGTTGTCCGTTCCCGGCTTGCCGGCGAATCCGACGCCCGCACGCGTAATCAACATGAGCCTCGGTGGATCGGGCCGCTGCAGCCTGGCCTACCGCACGGCCCTGGGCGAGATCGCCACCACCGGAGCTGTCGTCGTCGCGTCCGCCGGCAACGCAGCCGGCCACGCGGTGGGCCCGCCTGCCAACTGCGACGGCGTGATCGGCGTGGCGGCGCTGCGCCACGTGGGCACGAAGGTGGGCTTCTCGAGCCTCGGGCCCGAGGTCGCGCTGAGTGCGCCGGGCGGCAACTGCATCAACGTCGAGGCGGGGTCACCGTGCCTCTACCCGATCCTCACGACCTCGAACGACGGCGCGACCACGCCCGGCGCATCGATCTACACCGACAGCTTCAGGATCACAGTCGGGACGAGCTTCTCGGCCCCGATCGTGGCGGGTACCGCTGCGCTGATGCTCGCCGTCCGGCCAACGCTCTCCCCCGCGCAGCTGCGCTCGTTTCTGCAGGGCACGACGCGGCCGTTTCCCGCGGGAAGCGAGCCGTCGGTCCCGGCGTGCACGCCGCCGCGGTTCGATCCCGCGGGCGAGCCCGTCGACCAGCTGGAGTGCCGCTGCACCACCTCGACCTGCGGCGCCGGGATGCTCGACGCCGGCGGCGCCGTCCGCGCGGCGCAGGCCGGCGTGCAGTTGGTCGACGTCGTGGAGTACTACCACGCACGATTCGACCACTACTTCCTCACCTGGCGGCCGTCCGAGATCGCGGCGCTCGACGCCGGCACCGTGATCCGCGGGTGGGCGCGAACCGGCGCGACGTTCCGCGCCTGGGCAACGCCGGAAGCGGGCTCGTCGCCGGTG
>CAYQAF010000353.1:0-3248 GCA_964415375.1 uncultured Alcaligenaceae bacterium | reverse complement strand
TCGAGCGGCAGGCCGTAGCGCGACGACACCTCGCGGATGCGGTCGGGGAGGTCGTAACCGACCCGCGAGGACTCGAGCGCGAGCGCGATGTTCTCGGCGACCGTCAGGGTTTCGAACAGGGAGAAGTGCTGGAACACCATGCCGATGCCGAGCCTGCGGGCACGCGCCGGATTGCCGATCTCGACAATGGCGCCCTCCCATTCGATCGTCCCGGCGTCGGGCTTGACGACGCCGTAGATGACCTTCATCAGCGTCGACTTGCCGGCACCGTTCTCGCCCAGCACCGCGTGGATCTCGCCGGGAAGCACGTCGAGCGAGATGCCATCGTTCGCCACGACCGACGGGTAGACCTTGGTGATGCCGTGGAGCGCGAGGCGTGGCTTGCGGTCGGGGCTCACTGGACTACCCTCCGCGCTGACGCGCTTCGGGGCGGATTCGCCCTCGGGGCGGCCCTTCGGGCTCATCGGCGTCTCATCCGGCCCGCCGCGGGTCGGCCGCGTACCCCCGCCAGGTGCGGCGTGGTGGTGCCGGCGCACGCCCCCGACGCGACCGCCTCGCGGATCGCGAGCATTTCCGCCGCGACGGCCACGGCGATCACGCCCGGCTCCTTGCTCTTCAGGTCGCCGCGGCCGATCGGGCAGGTGACGCGCGGCAAGGCCCCGGGCGCGACACCGCGCGTCTCGAGCCGGCGCTCGAACTGGTGGCGCTTCGCGCGCGAGCCGATCAGCCCCAGGTAACGCCAGTCGTCGCGGTGCAGTGCGGCCTCGACGATGGCGAAGTCGAGCGCGTGGCTGTGCGTCATCACGACCACGTATGCACCTGTCGGCAGGTGATCGACATCGCCCTCCGGCGCGTCGGTGACCATTACTTCGACGTTGCCGGGCACGCTCGCCGGGAAGTCGTGCTCGCGCGTGTCGTACCACTGCACCGAGGCCGGCAGGGCACCCAGCACCTGCACCAGCGCGCGGCCGACGTGGCCGTTGCCGAACACGCACACGGGAAACGTGGCCGGCCAGCAGACGTGCACGAAGAGCGGGACGCCGGCGAGGTCCGGCGCACCGCTGCCGCCGATTGCCTCGTCGGGCCGTCGCCCAAGACGAGCGCGCGCGTCGGCGACGGCAGCCGCATCGAGGCGGGCCTCGCCGAGCGTGCCAAGGGCGTCGTCGGCCGTGACGATCAGGCGTGCCGCCACCGCGTCGCCCTGTCCAAGCCGTCCGACCACCGCAAACGGTGCCGAGGTGCGAGCGAGCGCAGCGACGCCGTCGAGCCAGGTCGCGGCGGATGCATCGACGACGGCGAAGGCGAGCGTGGCCACGCCGCCGCAGCACTGGCCGAGCCGCGCGGACAGCGGGAAGCGCACCAGCCAGTGCGCGGGCACCGCGCCGTGGCCGCCCAGCGCCTCGCGCGCGAGGCGCTGGGCCTCGTACTCGAGGTGGCCGCCGCCGATCGTGCCGGCGATGCGATCCCGGGTCACCACCATCGCCGCGCCGCTCTCGCGCGGTGTCGACCCGGCTGCGCCGGCGACCGCGACCATCACCGCCCGCTCGCCGCGGGCGATCGCCGCGCGCAGTTCGTCGGACCAGGACAGGTTGGCGATCATGCGTGTTTCCGCGACCGCAGCTCGTCGATCGCGAACAGGATGCGCTCGTCGGTGGCCGGCGCGTCGAGCCGGGGCGCCAACGCATAGTCCACGACGCTCGCGATCGCGTCGCGCAGCGCGTGGAACGCCGCGAGCGCGAGCATGAACGGCGGCTCGCCGACCGCCTTGCTGCGGTAGATCGTGTCCTCCCGGTTCGGTTCCGGCCAGAAATCGATGCGTACCCGGTCGGGCCAGTCGCGCGCGGTGGGGATCTTGTACGTCGACGGCGCGTGCGTCTCGAGCTCGCCGCGCTCGTTCCACCACAGCTCCTCCATCGCGAGCCAGCCCCAGCCCTGCAGGAAGCCGCCCTCGATCTGGCCGCGGTCGATCGCCGGGTTGAGCGAGTCGCCGACGTCGTGGAGGATGTCCACCGCAAGCAGCCGATGCTCGCCGGTCAGCGTGTCGATTGCCACTTCGGCGACCGCCGCGCCGTAGGCGTAGTAGAAGAACGGGCGGCCCGACAGCGTCGTGCGATCGTAGTGGACCTTCGGCGTCGCGTAGAAGCCCGTGGCCGACAGCGGCACGCGCGCGAAGTACGCGGACCGCGCGAGCTCGGCGAACGTCAGCGACCTGTCGCCCGCGCTCACGACGCCGTCCCGGAAGGTGATGGCGTCGGGCTCGCCGCCGAGCTTGCGTGCCGCGAACGCCGCGAGTCCGGCGCGCAGCTTGCGGCACGCGTCGCGCGCCGCCATGCCGTTCAAGTCGCTGCCCGACGACGCCGCCGTGGGCGAGGCGTTCGGCACCTTGCTCGTGTCCGAGGCACTGACGCGCACCGACTCGAGCGGAATGCCAAGCTCACGGGCGACCACCTGCTGCACCTTGGTGAACAGCCCCTGGCCCATCTCGGTGCCACCGTGATTCAGGAGCACCGTGCCGTCACGGTAGACGTGCACCAGCGCGCCGGCCTGGTTGTAGTGGGTGGCGGTGAAGGAGATGCCGAACTTGACGGGTGTCAACGCGATGCCGCGCCGGATGATGGGGCTGGTCCGGTTCCACGCGCGGATCACTGCGCGCCGCTCGCGGTAACGTGAGGTGGCAACGAGCGCTTCGACCAGTGCCGGCGCGATATTGTCTTCGACCGTCATGCCGAACGGCGTGACGTTCCGGTCCGTCGTGCCGTAGAAGTTCGCGCGACGGACGTCCAGCGGATCGAGCCCAAGATGCGCGGCGACCGCCTCGATCACCGCCTCGATCGCGAACATCCCCTGCGGCCCGCCGAAGCCGCGGAACGCCGTGTCCGAGACGGTGTTCGTCCGGCAACGGTACGAGTGGATCGCGACGTCGGGCAGCCAGTAGGCGTTGTCGGCGTGGAACACGGCGCGGTCGTTGATCGGGCCGGACAGGTCGGCCGAAAAGCCGCAGCGCGAGGCGAGCATCAGGTCGAGGCCGAGGATGCGGCCCGTGTCATCGAAGCCGGCGTCGTAGCGGTAGAGGAACGCGTGCCGCTTGCCGGTCGAGCGCATGTCGTCGTCGCGGTCGAGGCGGAGCTTGACCGCACGACCGGTGCGACGCGCGAGCACGGCGGCGACGCACGCGAAGAGCGACATCTGCGTCTCCTTGCCGCCGAAGCCGCCGCCCATGCGGCGGCACAGGACGACCACCGCGCTCG
>CAYQAF010000352.1:0-3252 GCA_964415375.1 uncultured Alcaligenaceae bacterium | reverse complement strand
GGCGACGGTCGTCGGGGGTGCAGCGGCCGCGCCCGGTGCGAGGCCCGCCGGTGGAATCGCGCGGCAGACCACCGCGACGGTCATCATCACCGCGATCGATCCCAAGGCGCCCTCGGTCACCTTCAAGGGGCCGCAGGGCAACACGCGGACGATCACGGTGCAGCACCCCGAGAAGCTCGAGGGCGTCAGCGTCGGCGATACGGTCGAACTCACCTTCACCGAAGCGTTTGCGATCAAGGTCGAGGCCGCGCCGAAAAAGTAGCCCGACACGCGCATGGCTCGCCGCGCCCGACACATTTGCGCCGGCGCAGCGAGCCATGTGATCCGCGTCGCGTCGGGGCGCTTGCATTAGAGTTTCCGCAGGAAGCCACTGGACCGCCAATCCTTGAAGACGTTGCGCCGGCTGTTGACGCTGATATTCATTGCCGCGACGGTCTCGAGCTGCGGCCTTTGGTCGAAGATCACCGGCGAGGAGCAGCGGGCTGAAAAGCAGGCGCAGCAACTGAGCCAGATCCAGCAGACCTGCCAGCGCTTTGCGGACGGGTTTGCCGGCAAGGTGCTCGAGTACGTGAGCCCGATCATGAAGCGGTCCGGTGATCTGGCGATCGTCGATGGATTGAGCTACTGGCAGATCACCCAGCTGAACTCCGCGTACACGATCGCGACGGGTCCCAGCCCGATTCTCTGTCATCTCGATTTCGTCGTCCTTACGACGCTGAGCCGAATGGTGGTCGAGGACACGCTGATCGAGCTCGACGACGACCTGCTGGAGCCGCTCATTGCCGTCTATCGCGACCTGGAGCGGGAGGCCTGGAGCAACGCGGCGACCCTGCTGACCCCAGCGCAACTCGACGAACTGCGAGGCTTGATCACGGACTGGAGGGAGAAGAACCCGCAGGTCACCCTGGTGGGCTTCGTGCATTTCGCCGAGTTCGCCGAGGCCGCCGGCTGGTCACCGGAGGCCAAGAGCGCGCCGGGCGGACTGTTCGGGCTCCTGGGCCTCGATCCGCTCGCCGGCCTCGACCCGGCGGTCAAGCAGATCGAGCAGACGCGCCTGCTCGCCGAGCGCGTGATCTTCTACATGCAGCGGACGCCCTACCTGCTGGACCTGCAGACCGAGCGGGTCGTGCTGCAGGCAACTTTGGCGCCCCAGGTCAAGCGTGCGAACGCGAGCCTCGAGCGCGCCAGCCTGGCGATGGAGAACTACGCGGCGATCGGCGCCAATCTTCCGGACGCGATTGCCCGCGAGCGGGAAGCGCTGATCCAGCAATTGTCGGGCGAAATGCTGAGGCAGGAGGCCGAACTGCGCGGCTTGCTGGCCGACATGCAGACGACGCTGGCCACCGGCTCCGAAACCGCGGTCGCGGTGAATTCAGCCGTCGAGGCGCTCGACCGGCTGCTGGCGCGCTTCCCCCGTCGCGAGCCCGGCGCGGAGCGGGCGGAGGGACGTCCGTTCGACATCACCGAATACACCGCGGCAGCGGCAGAGTTCACCGGCACGGCGCGCCAGCTCACCGCATTGCTCGAGGCGCTCGGGCGTGAAGGAACGCCGGTCGCGGCGGCCGTGGCAGGTGGCGCCGAGGCAGGGCGGGCGCTCGTGGATCACCTGTTCCGGCGGGCCCTGCTGCTGGGGCTGTTACTGATCGCGACAGGGCTGGCTGCCGCCCTCGTGTACCGCGTCATGGCGACACGCATCAGGACATCAGAGTCGCGATCGCCGACTTGAGCCTGTTCGCGTCCGCGTCGAACAGCCGGATGCCCTCGGCGAGCTTGTCCGTCGCCATCGCGTCCTCGTTGTGCATCCAGCGGAAGGCTTCCTCGTCGAGCGCGACGTGCGCCGCGTCGCTGGCCGCTGCCGACTCGACCGTCAGGCGCCGCGGCACCTCGCCCTCGGTGGACTCGAGCTTCGCGAGCAGGTCCGGGCTGATGGTGAGCAGGTCGCAGCCGGCGAGGTCGAGAATCTGAGTCGTCTTGCGGAAGCTCGCGCCCATGACCTGCGTCTCGTAGCCGAATTTCTTGTAGTAGTTGTAGATGCGCGTGACCGACGCCACGCCCGGATCGTCGGCGGGCGGGATGTCCTCGACGCCGAGCGACCTCTTGTGCCAGTCGTAGATGCGCCCGACGAACGGCGAGATCAGCGTGACACCCGCTTCGGCGCAGGCGACGGCCTGCGCAAAGCTGAACAGCAACGTCAGGTTGCAGTGGATGCCGTCGCGCTCGAGGCGCTCGGCGGCGCGGATTCCCTCCCAGGTGCTCGCGATCTTGATCAGCACCCGATCGCGCGATACGCCAGCCTGCTCGTACAGGTCGATCAGCCGACGCGCCTTGGCCTCGGTGGCCTCGGTGTCGAAGCTGAGCCTCGCGTCCACTTCGGTCGAGACCCGCCCCGGGATCAGCTCGAGGATGCGCTTGCCGAAACCGATGAACAGGCGATCGACGATCTCGCCGAGCCGCGTTTCAGCTGAAACGTCCGCGGTCGCGGCGATCGCCTCGTCGATGATCGGCCGGTAGCGGGCATTCTGAGTCGCCTTGAAGATCAGGCTCGGGTTGGTCGTCGCATCCTGCGGCCGCCACTGGGCGATCGCATCGATGTCGCCCGTGTCGGCGACGATGACGGAGTGCTGCTTGAGCCCATCGAGCCGGCTGCTCATGGCGTCCACGTCCAGTTGCGCATGTCATCGCGGTCGATGCCGTGCTCGTGTGCGTAATTGCGGCACTCGATCTGCAGGTTGCGCAGCTTCTCCTTGACGTGCGCGCCCGCGACCTGAAGCCGCGGCACCCGGTTGATCACGTCGATCGCGAGGCTGAAGCGGTCGACCTCGTTGTTGATCGCGAGCTCGAGCGGCGTGTTGATGTTGCCCTTTTCCTTGTAGCCGCGAACGTGCAGGTTGGAGTGGTTGGTCCGGCGGTACGCGAGACGGTGGATCAGCCACGGGTAGCCGTGGAAATTGAAGATGATCGGCTTGTCGGTGGTGAACAACGTGTCGAAGTCCCGGTCGGAGAGCCCGTGCGGGTGTTCCTCGGGCGGCGTCATCTTGTAGAGATCCACGACGTTGACGAAGCGGATGCGCAGGTCCGGGAAGTGCTGACGCAGCAGCTCGACGGCGGCGAGTGCCTCCTGGGTCGCGATGTCGCCGCAACCGGCCATGACGACGTCGGGCTCGGTACCCTGGTCGTTGCTCGCCCAGTCCCAGAGACCGATGCCCTTGGTGCAGTGCTTGATCGCCGCGTCCATGTCGAGGTACTGCAGGT
>CAYQAF010000351.1:0-3253 GCA_964415375.1 uncultured Alcaligenaceae bacterium | reverse complement strand
CCCTGGATCGCCGCGCCGACCGCGACGGCCTCGTCGGGATTCACGTCCTTGCGCGGCTCCTTGCCGAAGAAGGACTTCACCTGCTCCTGCACCTTCGGCATGCGGGTCATGCCGCCGACGAGGATCACGTCGTCGATGTCCCCGAGCGCCACGCCGGCGTCCTTGACCGCGATGCGGCAGGGCTCGATCGTCTTCGCGATCAGCTCCTCGACCAGGCTCTCGAACTTCGCCCGCGTGATCTTGAGCGACAGGTGCTTCGGGCCCGAGGCGTCGGCGGTGATGTAGGGCAGGTTGATCTCGGTCTGCTGCGTCGACGAGAGCTCGATCTTGGCCTTCTCGGCCGCGTCCTTGAGGCGCTGCAGCGCGAGCACGTCGTTCTTGAGGTCGACGCCCTGCTCCTTGCGGAACTCGCCGACGATGTAGTCGATCACGCGCTGGTCGAAGTCCTCGCCGCCGAGGAAGGTGTCGCCGTTGGTGGAGAGCACCTCGAACTGCTTCTCGCCGTCGACGTCGGCGATCTCGATGATCGAGATGTCGAACGTGCCGCCGCCCAGGTCGTAGACGGCGATCTTGCGGTCGCCCTTCTCGCCCTTCTTGTCGAGCCCGAACGCGAGCGCGGCCGCGGTCGGCTCGTTGATGATGCGCTTGACCTCGAGGCCCGCGATGCGGCCGGCGTCCTTGGTCGCCTGGCGCTGCGAGTCGTTGAAGTACGCGGGGACGGTGATCACCGCCTCGGTGACTTCCTCGCCGAGGTAGTCCTCGGCGGTCTTCTTCATCTTGCGCAGCACTTCGGCGGAGACCTGCGGCGGCGCGATCTTCTTGCCGCGCACCTCGACCCAGGCGTCGCCGTTGTCGGCGCGCACGATCGAATAGGGCATCAGCGCGATGTCCTTCTGCACCTCCTTCTCCTCGAAGCGCCGGCCGATCAGGCGCTTGACGGCGTAGAGCGTATTGCGGGGATTGGTGACGGCCTGGCGCTTCGCCGGCGCGCCGACGAGGATCTCGCCGTCTTCCTGGTAGGCGACGATCGAGGGCGTCGTGCGCGCGCCTTCCGAGTTCTCGATGACCTTGGGCTGGCCGGCCTCCATGATGGCCACGCAGCTGTTGGTCGTGCCGAGGTCGATGCCGATGATCTTGGCCATGGGTGTGATGCCTCCGCGGGCGGGATGGGTGTCGTTGTTGGAAATGGGGTTGTGGCAGGCCGGACTCAAGTTGCGGCGGCGGCCGTCAGCCGGCGCCCTTCGCGACCGCGACCATCGCCGGCCGCAGCACGCGGTCGTGCAGCACGTAGCCCTTCTGGAACACCTGGACGACGGTGTTCGGCGGCAGGTCGGCGTCGACCATCTGCATCGCCTGGTGGCGGTGCGGATCGAACTTCTGCCCGGTCGGGTCTACCTCGGCAACCTGCGCGCGCTCGAACGCCGAGCGCAGTTGCTTCAGCGTGAGCTCGACGCCGGCGCGCAGCTGCTCAGGCGATGCGCTAGCCGCGGCGAGCGTCTGCTCCAGCGCATCCTTCACGGGGAGCAGGTCGCCGGCGAACTTCTCGGCGGCATAGCGGTGCGCCTTGGCCACGTCGGCCGCGGCGACCTTGCGCACGTTCTCGAGCTCGGCACGGGCGCGCAGCCACGCGTCCTTGAGCCCGGCCACCTCCTCTTCGGCCTTGCGCAGCAGCGCATCGACGTCAGGCGCGGGGTCGGCGGGCGGCGCCTCGGGGACACGGTCGGCCATCCGCTCCGGCGAGGGGACGGGGACTTCAGGGACGGGAGGCACCACGGGTGCCTCGGGCGGGGAGTCGGGTCGCTGCATCTCGGGTTCGGTCGTGGTGGAACGTGTGCGGCAAGACCCGACTCACCTTGGGGGAGGCAGGGGGAATTTCAAGTCCCGGACGGGGTCGGACCCCGATTCCACGGGTCCCCATCACACAGCCGGGACGGGCGTTCAGCGCCGGCCTCCCTGCACCGTCCCGCAAGTCACACTCCCCCCGCGTCGGCCGGGGCGCATCGAGCGGCGACGCGCCCTTCGGGCCTGGCCTCTCGGCCGCCGCTCTCAGCGCTCTGCGCCGAGCGCCTTCGCCCGCAGCAGCGTCTGCTCGCGGGCCGCGGCATCGGGGGGTGGCGCGAGCCAGCCCGACAGCTCCCGCCAGGCGATGTCGGTGAGCGCGGCCAGCCACGCGGGGTGCTCGTTCAGGCAGGGGATCGCGTGGTACTCCTTGCCACCGGCCGCGAGGAACGTGTCGCGCCCCTCCATGCCGATTTCCTCCAGCGTCTCCAGGCAGTCGGAGACGAAGCCGGGGCACGCGACGTCGACCCGGCGCACGCCTTCCTTGCCCAGTGCCGCGAGGGTTTCCGCGGTGTAGGGCTGCAGCCATTCCGCCTTGCCGAACCGCGACTGGAACGTCAGCACCCACTGCTTGCGGTCGAGCCCCAGCTCCCCGGCAAGGAGGCGCCCGGTCTTGTGGCACTGGCAGTGGTAGGGGTCGCCCTGGTCGAGGGTGCGTCGCGGGACGCCGTGGAACGACATCAGCAGCCGGTCCGGCCGGCCGTGCTTCACCCAGTAGTCGTTGATGCTCTGCGCGAGCGCCTTGATGTAGCCGGGGTCGTCGTGAAAAGGTGCGGCGAAGCGCAGCGCCGGCACGCGGCGCAGCTTCGCGACGTGCGCGGCGACCTTGTCGAACGCCGTCGCCGTGGTGCTGCCCGCGTACTGCGGATAGAGCGGCAGCACGAGGATGCGCTCGCAGTCGGCGTCACGAAGCGCGTCGATCGCGCTCGCGATCGACGGGTTGCCGTAGCGCATGCCGAGCTCGACCGGACAGAGGTCCGCCGGCAGCCCTGCACGCTTCAGCCGCTCGCCGAGATAGCCCTGTACGTACGAGCGCTGGCGTGCCGAGTGCACGGCGAGCGGCGAGCCGTCCTTCGTCCAGATCTGCCGGTACTTCGCCGCGGACTTCGCCGGCCGCACGCGCAGGATCACGCCGTGCAGGATCGGCTGCCACAGCAGGGCGGGGATCTCGACCACGCGCGAATCAGACAGGAACTCCGCGAGGTAGCGGCGGACCGCGGCGGGCGTGGGCTGGTCCGGCGTACCGAGGTTGACGAGCAGCACGCCGACCTTCGGCGCGCGGTCGTGGCGGAACGTGGTTTCTGGGCTGAAGGTCATGGGGACGGAGCGCCCACTCAATCGGAGAGCTTGTGCGTGAGCGCGTTCGAGAGCAGCTTCGCGGGCCGACGCTCCCATCCTCAGGCAAAGCTCGCGG
>CAYQAF010000350.1:0-3257 GCA_964415375.1 uncultured Alcaligenaceae bacterium | reverse complement strand
GTTGTTTGGTGCTGGAGATCCACTCCCAGCAGCTCCGCGTACGCTCCATCGCCTTTCACCCTGACGGGCGCCGCATCGCTTCGGCGGGCGAAGACGCCTGCGTCCGGCTCTGGGACGCGACTACGGGGCGCTGGTCACGTTCGTGAAGGATCGCCCGGGACACGACCGGCGCTACGCGATCGACGCGCGCAAGATCGCGAGCGAGCTCGGCTGGGCGCCGGCGGAGACCTTCGCATCCGGCATGCGCCGCACCGTGCAGTGGTACCTGGACCATCCCGGGTGGCTCGCGTCCGTGACCTCCGGCGAGTACCAGCGCTGGGTCGAGACGCAGTACGCGCCCGCGGAAAACTGATGACGATGGCACGCAAGGGCATCATTCTCGCCGGCGGTTCCGGCACGCGGCTCTACCCGGTGACGCAGGTCGTCTCCAAGCAGCTCTTGCCGGTGTACGACAAGCCGATGATCTACTACCCGCTGTCGACGCTGATGCTCGGCGGGATCCGCGACATCCTGCTGATCAGCACGCCCGAGGACACGCCGCGCTTCGCGCAGCTCCTGGGCGACGGCGCGCGGTGGGGACTCAACCTCTCGTACGCGGTGCAGCCGGCGCCGGAGGGCCTCGCGCAGGCGTTCGTCATCGGCCGCGACTTCGTCGGCCGGGACGCCGCGGCGCTGGTGCTCGGCGACAACATCTTCTATGGCCACGACCTGCACGTGCTGCTCGCGCACGCGAACGCGCGCGCGGCCGGCGCGACGGTGTTCGCCTACCCTGTCTCGGACCCGGAGCGCTACGGCGTGGCCGCGTTCGACGCCTCGGGCCGCGTGGTGAGCCTCGAGGAGAAGCCGAAGGCGCCGAAGTCGCGCTACGCGGTCACCGGCCTGTACTTCTACGACAACCGCGTGCTCGACGTGGCGCGCGACCTTCGCCCCTCGGCGCGCGGCGAGCTCGAGATCACCGACGTCAACAAGCAGTATCTCGCATGGGGCGAGCTCTTGTGCGAGGTGATGGGGCGCGGCATGGCCTGGCTCGACACGGGCACGCACGAGTCGCTGCTCGAGGCCTCGCAGTACATCCAGACGATCGAGCGCCGGCAGGGGCTCAAGATCGCCTGCCCCGAGGAGATCGCCTACCGGCTGGGCTGGATCGACGCCGCGGCGCTCGAGCGCATGGGCCACGCGCTCGCGAAGAGCGGCTACGGCCAGTACCTGCTCGGCCTGCTCTCCGATCCGGTGATCGGCTGATGCGGGTCCAGCCGACCGCGATCCCCGACGTCCTGATCGTCGAGCCGCGCGTGTTCGGCGACGCGCGCGGCTTCTTCATGGAGAGCTGGAACCGCAGCGCGCTGGCCGAGGCGGGGCTCGACGTCGAGTTCGTGCAGGACAACCATTCGCGGTCGCGTCGCGGCGTGCTGCGCGGCCTGCACTACCAGATCCGCAACCCGCAGGGCAAGCTCGTGCGTGTGGTCGCCGGCGAGGTGTTCGACGTCGCCGTGGACATGCGCGCGAGCTCGCCGACGTTCGGCCGCTGGGTGGGCGTCACGCTCTCGGAGGAGAACAAGCGCATGCTGTGGGTGCCCCCCGGCTTCGCGCACGGCTTCCTCGTGCTCTCGCCGTCGGCGGACTTCCTGTACAAGACCACCGACTACTACCATCCCGAGCACGAGCGCACGCTGCTCTGGAACGACGCCGAGGTCGGCATCACGTGGCCGCTCGAAGGCGCGCAGCCGCAGCTCGCGGCAAAGGACGCCGCCGGCGTGCGCCTCGCGGATGCGGAGGTGTACAAGTGAGCACGATCCTCGTCACGGGCGCGAACGGGCAGGTGGGCTGCGAGCTCGCGCACTGGCTCCGCCCGCACGGGCGCGTCGTGGCGATCGACAGCGACACCCTCGATCTCGCGAATCCGGACGCGATCGCGAAGACGATGCGCGAGCTCGCGCCCGCACTCGTCGTCAACGCCGCCGCCTACACGGCGGTCGACCAGGCCGAGAAAGAGCGCGACGTTGCGTTCGCGATCAACGCCGTCGCACCCGGCGTGCTCGCCGAGGAGGCGAAGCGCGCCGGGTCGTTGCTGGTCCACTACTCCACCGACTACGTGTTCGCCGGCACGGCACACATGCCCTACGCGGAGGACGCGCCGACCGCGCCGCTGTCGGTGTACGGCGCGACCAAGCTCGAGGGCGAGCAACGTGTCGCCGCGAGCGGCGCCGACGCGCTGGTGTTGCGCACCAGCTGGGTCTACGGACTGCGCGGGCGCAACTTCCTGCTCACGATCCGGCGTCTCGCCGCCGAGCGCGAGGAATTGCGCATCGTCGCCGACCAGACCGGCGTGCCCAACTGGTGCCGCACGCTCGCGCAAGCCACGGCGCGCATCGTCGCGGGCGGCCTGCCGGCGATGCGCGAGCGCGCAGGGCTCTACCACCTGTCGTCGGGCGGATCGACCACCTGGTACGAGTTCGCCCGCGCGATCGTCGGCGACGCGCCTCGTCCGCGCGTGGTGCCGATCGCGACCGCCGACTACCCGTTGCCGGCCCGGCGGCCGTCCTACGGCGTGCTCGGGACGGCGAAGTTCGAGCGTACCTTCGGATTCGCGCTGCCGAATTGGCGCGACGCATTGGGCGAGTGCGTCGCGAGCCCGGCGGATCCGGCACGCGATGTCGTCTGAACCTTCAGGCTCGACGTTGATCTGAACGTCGGGCGGCCCGCCCGCAGGGCAGGTAACATCCGCTCTTTGCATTCCGAAGGTCGCAAGGGAGAAAGCATGCGCACGGCCCCCGCCATTGTCCTGGTTGCTGCGGTCGCGGCATTGTCGTCGATCGGCGACACGTCGGCCGCGGGCAACATCCTCGCGGTTCCGCCCGCGACCTATCGGCCGACAGCGGTCGTGCCCAAGGCCGCCGCCGCACTGGTCGCGCCGGACGCACCGGTGTTCCGCCTGGCGCTGCCTGCGCCCAGCGATGCCGAGCGCGAATCGCTCAAGGCGCAGAACGCCAAGCGCGCCGAGCAGCGTCGGGTGGGCCGGCCCACATCGATCAAGAGTCGTCCGCTCGCGATCGGCTATCCGCGCGAGTTGCCGTCTGCGTCGCGCACGATCGTGCTCTCCGACCTCGCGTGGAAGGCGCTGCCGGACGGTGGTCGAGCCGCCCGTATCGAGATCGCCTCGCCGGGTGCCGCGGCGCTGCGGCTGTCGCTGTCGATGCTCGCCGCACATCCCGACCTCTCGTTGCGCTTCGTCGGCAATGCGCCGCGCGCGGAGGTGC
>CAYQAF010000349.1:0-3259 GCA_964415375.1 uncultured Alcaligenaceae bacterium | reverse complement strand
GTCGAACTCCAGCTCGTGCGCGGCGCCGCCGACGCCGCCCTGGCCGTGCCGACGCTCGTCGGCAGCGCGTGGCGGCTCGAGGACCTGACCGGGACCGGCACGCCGGAACGCGTCGAGGCGACCCTCGAATTCCCCGAGGCCGGCCGCGTCGCAGGGCTGGCATCGTGCAACCGGTTCTTCGGCTACTTCGAGACCAGCGGGGCGTCGCTCACGATCGCGCGGCTCGGCGCCACGAAGAAGCTGTGCCCGCCGTCGCTGATGGACCAGGAGACGAAGTACCTGCGCGCGCTCGAAGGCGCGGAGCGCTTCGCGATCCACGGCACCACACTCACCGTGTACTCGCAGGGCCTCGCCAAGCCGCTGCGCTTCGTGCAAAAGCGAGTCCGACCCGATGAGCCACGCTTGCTTCCACCGGACCGGCCGCGCCGCAATCGTGGCCGCCACCCTGCTTGCTGCCGGCTGCCAGCTCGGCCCGCGCCCGGTGGCGGACGACTGGGCGCAGCCGCGCGGCGAGTGGCAGATCGTCTCGCAAAGAGCCACGGGCCGCGCGGCGATGTCGCCCGTCGACGGCCAGCGCTACGTCGGCAGCATCGTCAGGTTCGGCCCCGGCGCAGTGACGTCGGGCGCGGACACGTGCGCGAAGCCCTCGTTCATCGTCAATCTCGTCTACGCGGAGCGCTACCTCTACCGGCAGTACGGGGTCCACACCCGCGACCTGGGCCTCTATCGGCACCAGGACGTGCGCGTGACCGAGGTGTTCTGTGAAGGCAGGAAATGGCCGGGACTCGGCGCACACGTGATCTGGGTCGATCCCGAGCGCGGCTACGCGGTCCGCGACGGCATGTGGTTCGAGTTGCGGCGCGCGGCGCCGCCGAGCTAGGCCCCTGCGGGGGAGCGTCACCCGCGAGCCCCGAACGAAGGTCGGACCCGACGGTCCGGCGCGAGAGGAGATCCGACATGCCTGAAAGGAAGATCATCGCGGTCGTCGGCGCCACCGGCGCGCAGGGTGGCGGCCTGGTGCGCGCGATTGCCGCCGACCCCGGCAGCGGCTTCGTCGCGCGCGCCATCACGCGCGACGTCGACTCCGACAAGGCGAAGGCGCTCGCGAAGCTGGGCGCCGAGGTCGTCGCCGGCGACGTGGACGACGAGGCGAGCCTCTCCAAGGCGTTCGAGGGCGCGCACGGCGCCTACTGCGTCACGTTCTTCTGGGCGCACTTCTCGCCCGAGAAGGAAATTGCCGAAGCCGGCACGATGGCGCGCGCGGCGAAGGCCGCCGGCGTGCGCCACGCGATCTGGTCGACGCTCGAGGACACGCGCAAGTGGGTGCCGCTCGACGACCACCGCATGCCGACGCTGATGGGCAAGTACAAGGTCCCGCATTTCGACGCCAAGGGCGAGTCGAACCGCCTGTTCACGGAGGCGGGCGTGCCGACGACCTTCCTGCTCACTTCGTTCTACTGGGACAACCTGATCCACTTCGGCATGGGTCCGAAGCAGGACGCCGACGGCGCGCTCGGGTTCACGCTGCCGATGGGCGAGGCGCGCCTGCCCGGCATCGCGGCCGAGGACATCGGCCGCTGTGCGTACGGCATCTTCAAGGGCGGCGAAGCGTTCGTGGGCAGGACGGTGGGCATCGCCGGCGAGCATCCGACCGGCGCGCAGATGGCCGCGGCGATGACCCGCGCACTCGGCCGCGAGGTGCGCTACCAGGCGATCCCGCCGGAGGTCTACCGGGGTCTCGGGTTCCCCGGCGCCGAGGACCTGGGCAACATGTTCCAGTTCTACCGGGACTTCGAGCGCGACTTCTGCGCTCCGCGCGACCCCGCGGTGGCGCGCGCGTTGAACCCCGCACTGCAGAGCTTCGACCAGTGGCTGGCGGCCAACAAGTCACGCATTCCCCTCGGATAGCGTCGCGGCGTCCCCCGACATGAGCAACGTCGGCGCACGCGGACACGCCTCGCACCCGCGTGCCGTCGACGACCACGCGCCACGCAAGCGCTTCGGCCAGAACTTCCTCGCCGACCCGCACTACGTCGCGCGGATCGTCGCGGCGGTCGACCCGAAGCCGGGCGAGCACGTCGTGGAGATCGGTCCCGGCCTCGCCGCGCTCACCGGCGGACTGATCGAACGCGCCCGGCACATCGACGCGATCGAGATCGACCGCGACCTCGCCGCGCGCCTGCGCGAGCGCTTCCCGCCGGCCCAGCTCACTTTGCACGTGAGCGACGCGCTCGACTTCGACTTCGGCGCGCTCGGCAGCGACCTGCGCGTCGTCGGCAACCTGCCCTACAACATCTCCTCGCCGCTGCTGTTCCACCTCGCGGGGCACGCCGCGAACCTCTCCGACCTCACCGTGATGCTGCAGAAGGAGGTCGTCGACCGCATGACAGCCGCGCCCGGCACCGCCGAGTACGGGCGGCTCACGGTGATGCTGCAGGCGGTCTTCTCCATGGAGCGGCTCTTCACCGTGCCTCCGGGAGCATTCCGACCGGCGCCGAAGGTCGACTCTGCGGTCGCGCGGCTCGTACCGCTGCGCGAGCGAGCGCCTGCGATCGCCGACCGCGAGCTGTTCGCGCGCGTCGTCGCCGCCGCGTTCTCGCAACGACGCAAGACGCTGCGCAACGCGCTTTCCGCACTGTGCGACGCCGACACGCTGCGGGAATCGGGCATCGATCCCGGCGCGCGCGGGGAGACGCTCGCGGTCGCGGACTTCGTGCGTCTTGCCAACGCGCTGGCACGCTGACCGACGCGGACTGTCGGCGTCGCCCGCTTCAGTCCTTGCCAAAGATCGCGTCGGGCACGAGCAGAACCACCTCCGGCACGAACACGAGCACCAGCGTCACCAGCGTGACGGCGAGGAGAAATGGCAGCGACTCGCGCGTGTACGCACCCACCGGCGCCTTGAGGATCGAGCACACCGCGTACATCGCCGCGCCCACCGGCGGCGTGAAGTTGCCGATGGTCGCGGCGACGATGAACACGAGGCCGAAGTGCACGGGATCCACGCCGAGCTCGCGCACCAGCGGCAGGAAGATCGGCGTCAGCATGATGATCAGCACCGAGCCGTCGACGAAGCAGCCCGCGAGCAGCGTCATGCCGACGATCAATGCCATGACCGCGCGCCAGTCGGAGGTCAGGCCGAGGATCGCCGACGACACGACCTCGGGCACGCGCTCGAAGACGATGCCGTACCCGAAAATCCCCGACAGCGCAATCAGGAACATCACCGCGCCGACGTCGACCAGGCTGCCCTCGAGGG
>CAYQAF010000348.1:0-3262 GCA_964415375.1 uncultured Alcaligenaceae bacterium | reverse complement strand
AGCCGGCGCATCGTCGCCGACCTGCAGGCCCTCGACGGCGAACGCTGAAGGAACGATCTCGCCATGATCGAGCTGGGCGTAAACATCGACCACGTGGCGACGCTGCGTCAGGCGCGCCGCACCTGGGAGCCCGACCCGGTGTGGGCGGCCGTGGAGGCCCACCTGGGCGGCGCCGACGGCATCACCGTGCATCTGCGCGAGGACCGCCGCCACATCCAGGACGAGGACGTACGACGCCTGCGCGAGCTCACGCACATCAAGCTGAACCTCGAGATGGCGGGCACCGAGGAAATGGTCGGCATCGCCTGCCGGCTGAAGCCGGAAATGGCGATGCTCGTGCCCGAGGGGCGCCACGAGATCACCACGGAGGGAGGCCTCAACGTCGCCGGTCAGGAAGCGAGCCTGAAAGGCGTCGTCGCGCGCCTCGCCGACGCCGGCATCGTCACCAGCGTGTTCATCGACGCCGAGGAGCGCCAGGTGGAAGCCTCGGCGCGCATCGGCGCGCGTGTCTGCGAGATCCACACCGGACCCTACGCGCACGCGTTCCACGCGCGCGGCCGCGATCCGGAGAGTGCCGCGGTCGTCGCCGAGCTGCAGAAGATCCGCAAGGCGGGCGCAATGATCCGCAGCCTCGGCATGCGCTTCAACGCCGGCCACGCGCTCAACTACTTCAACGTGCAGCCGGTGGCCGCGCTCCCCGATGTGCGAGAGCTCCACATCGGCCACGCGATCGTGTCACGCGCCGTCTTCGTCGGCCTGCGCGAGGCCGTGCGCGAGATGAAGCGGCTGATCCGCGAGGCGGCGCGAGGAGCCTGATCGTGCGGAGCGCGATCCGGCAACGTGCGCCGTCCCGGCGAAAGCGGGGACCCACCGACTTTGGCATGCCGTCGAGATGACCTACGACATTCCCCGCGGCCCGGCGATGATCGGCATCGAGGGCCTCAAGCTCTCGGCGGCCGACCGCGAGCGGTTGCTCCATCCGCTGGTCGGCGGGGCCATTCTGTTCTCGCGCAACTACGCTGACCGCGCGCAGCTTTCGGCGCTGGTCGGGTCCATCCGGGCGTTGCGCGATCCGCCGCTCGTCGTCGCCGTCGATCACGAGGGCGGGCACGTGCAGCGCTTCCGCGACGGCTTCGCGGAGATCGCCCCGATGCGCACGCTGGGCGAGCTCTGGGACCGGAACATCGCCGCGGCGACGCGCGAGGCGACGCGCATCGGTTGGACGATCGGCCACGAGCTGCGGGCGCACGGCATCGACCTGTCGTTCACGCCGGTGCTCGACCTCGACTACGGCGCGAGTGCCGTCATCGGCGACCGCGCCTTCCACCGCAATCCGAACGCGGTCGCGCACCTCGCGGCGGCGCTGCGCCGCGGACTCGCGGCCGCCGGCATGGCGGCGTGCGGCAAGCACTACCCCGGCCACGGCTACGTCGCGGCGGACTCGCACACCGACGTGCCGGTCGACCCGCGCCCGTTCGCCGCGATCGCCGACGAGGACCTGGTCCCGTTCGCGGCGCTCGCGCGCGACGGTCTCGAGTCGATGATGGTCGCGCACGTCGTCTATCCGGCGGTCGACGACGTGCCGGCGGGATACTCGTCGCGATGGTGCACCGAGGTGCTGCGCGAACGGCTCGGCTTCGACGGGCTCGTGTTCTCGGACGACCTCGGCATGGCCGGCGCCGCTACCGCTGGGGACCTCGTGGCCCGCGCCGATGCCGCTGCCCGCGCCGGCTGCGACGTGATGCTCGCCTGCAACGACATGGCGGCGGCCGACGACCTGCTAACGCGCTGGCGACCGCTGCCCGGCCCGGAACTCGCGCGACGCTGGGCCCGCGTGGCCGGCCGCGCGGGAGGCGACTGCCCGGCCTGAACGGGATCCGCTCCGCGAGTGGGCCCGTTGTCGTGGGCCTCAGCCCGGACTGGCGGCAGTTCCCCGGTGGGGATGCGGCCAGCGGCCGCCGACCTTGCGCGTGATCTCCTCGGCGGTGTGGGCGACGACCGGTCCGAGTTGCCTGATGCGCGCGTCGGGAAGCCGCGAGATCGGGCCGGCGACGGAGATCGCGCCGAGGCACTCGGCGTGTTCGTCGTAGATCGGGCTCGCCACGCAGCGGGTGCCGACCAGGTGCTCGGCGTCGTCGAAGGAGAACCCGCGCTGGCGAATGACGCGCAGTGCGGCCCACATCGTCTCGGGCGACGTGATCGTATTGTCGGTGATGCGTGGCAGGCCCTTGACCTTGAGCATCGCGTCGACCTGCTCGTCGGGCAGCGTGGCGAAGATCGCCTTGCCGACCCCGGAGGCGTGCAGTGGTACGCGGCTGCCCAGCCGCACGATCGTGCGCATCGTCTCGCGGCACTGGACCTGGTCGATGAACACCGCCTCGGTGCCGTCCAGGATCGCGAGATTCGCCGTCTCGCCGGCCTGTTCCATCAGCCGCCGCATGTGGGGATGGCTCTGCGCGACCCAGTCGCGCGAGGCGAGGAAGCTCGAGCCGACGGTGAAGGCGCCGAGGCCGACGTACCACAGGCCGAGGTCGCCGGCCTGGTAGACATAGCCGGTCTTTTCCAGCGTGGCGAGCAGCCGGTGCGCGGTCGACGGTGCGAGCCCGGCGCGCTGGCCGATGTCGGTGAGCGTGAGGCCGCCCTCGGCACGGGACAGCGTCTCGAGGATCGACAGCCCGCGCGTCAGGCTCTGCACCTGGCCGGTGCTGGCGCCGGGCTTGCTGGGGGCACGGCCGCGGCGGGGAGGGGCGCTCAAACGGTGGGGCATCGCAACTTCAATGGGGTCGGCCCGGCAGGGCGTGTCCCGCGGATCTTGCCACAGCGAACGCGTGGTCGCAGGTGATGAACGGCGCCCGACGGGCACGAAAGCGACGGCGTTTCGTTGCGCTGCGTCAAACCTCGATCAACGTTGCCGGTTACGCTCGCACTCGCGCGGCCACGCTGTTAGGATGTTTGCCGTTCTGTCAAGAACAAGGGATGACACCCTCGCGCGGCCACCGGCACTTCCGGTGCCGCCGTGCGCCAATCGAGGAGGCAGTATGCAAAGCAATCGTCGTGACTTCGTGAAATCGTCGGCGGCGCTCGCCGCGGCCGCGGCCGTAGGCGGCTCGCTGCCTGCGTTCGCGCAGCAGAAGCAGGTGTGGAAGGCCTCGGACGTGCATCCGCTCGGCTACCCGACGGTCGAGGCGATCCAGCGCATGGGCAAGAAGCTGGAGACCCAGACCAACGGCCGCATCTCGATCCAGATGTTCCCGTCGATGCA
>CAYQAF010000347.1:0-3294 GCA_964415375.1 uncultured Alcaligenaceae bacterium | reverse complement strand
CGATGCACGTCGGCTCGCTGGCGCTGCTCGACCTGCCGAAGGGTTACCGCGGCGATTTCCTCGACGACGTCAAGCGCTTGTACGCGCGCCGGATTCCGCTCGCGCCCGTCGTGAGACGGAAACTCCTGGAATTGCCGCTGCACATGGCCAACCCGGTCTGGGTGCAGGCGGAGTCCGTCGACCTCGACGCGCACATCCGGCGCATCGTGCTGCCAAAGCCGGGCACACAAGCGCAGCTCGAGGACTGCGTCGGTCACCTGCACTCGATTCCGCTCGACCGGACCCGGCCCCTCTGGAGCGTCTGCATCATCGAGGGACTGAAGAGCGGCCAGGTCGCCTATTACACGAACATCCACCACGCCGTGATCGACGGGCAGGCCGGGGTCGAGTTGTCCAAGGCGATCTTCGATCTCACGCCGAGGCCGCGACGCGTCGCGCGCGCGCCGGACCGAACCGTGGGACGCAGGAATGAGCACCCTTGGCCCGGCGCGTTGATCGCAGGGGCCCTGCGACACGACGCGGAGCAGTATGCGAACTTCCTGAGGCAGCTGCCGGAGCTCGCCCGGAAGCTCAATGCCCTCCGGCGTGAAGCTGGTCGCAGTGCGTCGATCGGCACCTCGCGACCCGCTCACGGCTTCGGTCCCAGGACTCCGCTCAACGTCGGCATCAGCGCCGAGCGCGGCTTCGCCGGCGTGTCGATACCGCTGAAGGAAGTCAAGGCGATCGCGGCAGCATACGAAGCGAAGGTCAACGACGTGGTGCTTGCGATCTGCAGCGGCGCCCTGAGGCGTTACCTTGGCCACCACGGCGGCGTCCCGGAAGAGTCGCTGATCGCTGCCATGCCAATCTCGCTGCGCGAGGCTGGCAATACCGAATTCACCACCCAGGCGACTATGGTCCGGGTCGCCCTCGCCACGGACGTCGCCGACCCGGTGCGTCGCCTGCGCGCGATCCGCGATGCGACGAGCGCCGCGAAGTCGACCAGCGGCCGCGGCAAATCAATGCTGCCCATGGACTTTCCGACCATCGGCCTGCCGTGGATCGTGCACGGACTGGCATCGCTGTACGGCAGGTCCGGCCTCACCGACATCGCCCCGCCGATCGCCAACGTCGTCGTCTCGAACGTTCCCGGCCCGCCCATGCCACTGTATTTCGCGGGCGCCCGAGTCGCCCAGTACTGGCCTCTGTCCATCGTCCAGCACGGGCTCGGGGTCAACATCACGGTGGAAAGCTACGCCGGCGCCCTCGGCTTCGGCGTGACCACGGCCCATGACGCCATGCGTGATCCGCGCCAGTTCGCCAGGGCACTGCTCGCCGCCCACGAGCAATTCATGAAACGGCTCTGATCTTGAGAGGTGAGAGGTGCCGGTGGTCGGATCCGTCGGATTTGGCAATGCCAAATCCGACGGATCCGACCACCGGCACCTTCCCATTGAGCGTATAAAGGTAGATCCCCCCGAGCCGACGAGAGCGTTCGAGCAATGCACGACAAGTCACGCGTTTTCGACAATGATCCGCCTTACGGAGCCGCCAGCGACATCGCCGCCGAGCGGCGCCAGCGCATCGCCGCCGAACTGGCCGCGATCCAGGAGCGCAAGCAGCGCGATCTCTCGCTGCAGACGTCGATGTCGAGCTCGCCCGAGGAACGCATCAGCCTGTGGGAACGACGGCACGGCATGAGCCTGCCGCGCGATGCCGCGCACCCCGTGCTGCCTTTCGTGGCGAAGAGCACCGGCCTGCTGCTCGAGCAGGTCCTTGACGAGCAGCGCCGCCGGGCGAGCCTCCGCGGCGATTGATCAGTCGGGCCGTCCCGCATCGGGACGAACCCGACCCGCCTCCCCGGGCCGCGGTTCGAGTCCGTACGGCCTGACGAGCGCCCAGATGTGCGCGGGAAGCAGGTAGCGCATGCGGCGCGGATGCTCGCGGCGCAGGTGGACCACGCTCTCGACCGACTTCATCTCGACCCGCGCGCGCGCGAACTCGAGACCGCGCGGCCCGATGCGCGGCATCAGCCGCGCGACGAGCGGGCGCAGCCAGCGCGGCGTGCCCCGCAACGGCAGTCCGCCCGCAGCAAACTGGCAGGCGCGACCGCAGCGTTTCGGATCGCTGGACCGGAAAATGCCGCCGTCGGTGCAGAGGTCGCGCGGCGCGGCATCGGCGAGTACAGGGGCGACGATGCGTCGGGTCGGGTCGGATCCGTCAGTCAGCATGCAGTCGCACCTTGTCCGCCGGGAAGGCGGCCCCTGGAAAGCAAGACGATGCGATCGGCCGGGCGTCGAGCAGCCCCAACGCAGTGCTATCCTCGTCCGTGAGCTGCGAGCACCAAGGAACGCCGATGTCCGATCGCGCCCCGATTCCCCGCGATTCCGCCAACGACTACACCCCCGAGATGGCCGAACGCCGGGCCGAGTTCCTGCGCGAGAAGACCGGCACGACGCTGAACCACGTGCGGCGCGCGTCGTTCGACCCGGCCGTGCTGCCCGGCAACATCGAAAACTTCATCGGCGTCGCGCAGGTGCCGATCGGCCTCGCCGGGCCGCTGCGAATCAACGGCGAGCACGCCCAGGGCGATTTCTACGTGCCGCTCGCGACCACGGAAGGCACGCTGGTCGCGAGCTACAGCCGCGGCATGCGGGTGTTGTCCGAATGCGGCGGCGTCACGGCGACGGTCGTCAAGCGCTCGATGCAGCGCGCGCCCGTGTTCATGTTCGGTACCGCGCGCGAGGCGCGTGATTTCGGCGAGTGGCTGACCCAGCGCTTCGACGACGTGAAGGTGGCCGCGGAAGCCACCACGCGCCGCGGGCGGCTGGTCGAGATCGAGCAGTATGCGATCGGCAACCTGCTCTACCTGCGGTTCAACTACACGACGGGCGACGCGGCCGGCCAGAACATGACCGGCAAAGCCACGCATGCGGCCTGCGAGTGGATCCACGCGACGCACCCGTCGCGGCCGAAGTACATGCTGTCCGGCAGCATCGATACCGACAAGAAGCACTCGGCGATCAACACGCTGCGCACGCGCGGCCGCCGCGTGGTCGCCGAAGCCGTGATCAAGAACGACGTGCTGCAGCGGCTGATGCGCGTGGACACGCGCACGCTGTTCAAGGCCCGGCAGGTGTCGAACGCCGGGGCGCTGCTCGCCGGCACGGCCTACAACGGGCCGCACGCGGCGAACGGCATCACGGCGATGTTCATCGCCACGGGCCAGGACGTCGCCAACGTCGCGGAGTCGCACGCGGGCATCACCTACGCGCAGCTGCTCGACAACGGCGACTACTACTGGTCCGTGACGCT
>CAYQAF010000346.1:0-3300 GCA_964415375.1 uncultured Alcaligenaceae bacterium | reverse complement strand
GGCGAGTGGAAACCCGGCGAGGCGATCCCCGCCGAGCGCCGGCTGGCCGAGCGCTTCAACGTGTCGATCGGCACGATCCGCAAGGCAATCGACGAACTCGTCGCGGCGAACCTGCTGATCCGCCAGCAGGGCCGAGGAACATTCGTCGCGAGCCACAACCGCGACCGCCTGCTGTTCTACTTCTTTCACGTCGTTCCCGACAGCGGCGCGAAGGTCTACCCGGAGGTCAGGCTGCTCTCGTTCGCGCGCGGCCGCGCGACGGGGCGCGAGGCCGAGCACCTCCACGTCGCACCGGGCGACGCGGTGATCCGCGTGCGCAACCTGCTTTCGCTCGGCGGCGAGCCGGTGATCGTCGACGACCTTGCGCTGCCCGCCAACCGCTTTCCCGGCCTCACCGAGCGCCAGTTCGCCGAGCGGCCGTCGACGATCTACAACCTCTACCAGGACGCATTCGGACTGTCGGTGGTGCGCACCAGCGAACGCTTGCGCGCCACGCTGGCGGACGCCGACACCGCCACCCTGCTCCGCGTCGCCCGCGGCGCCCCGCTGCTCGCGATCCGCCGCGTCGCGCTCTCGTACAACGACGACCCGGTCGAGCTGCGGATCTCGCTCGTCAACACGGCGCATCACGAGTACTGGTCGGACATCGGCACGCCCGGCTGAAGCCACCCGTCGGCGCGCAGGGGTATTGCGTTTTGCCGCATTGCCGCCACCGGTCCCTTCGCGTAATGTTCGGACACCGGTCCGACGGCACCGCGAGGCAGTCGCAGTGCGACGTCCGCGTCTCCTGCCGCAACCGGTTTGCCGATGCGACGCGCCGCACTCTACAGTTCCTCACGTCGACGACCCGCGTCGGAAGCCGCGCGCGCCCTGCCTGACGCCCTGCCGCGTTTGGCGCCGCGCTCGACCGTCCCGCCTGCCGAGCCCGCGGTCGCGCCCGCGACGCCGTCCGGCATCCGCCCGCCGCGTCGCCGTTTCGCGGAGCTCCTGACCCGCCACGAGCGCCCGTTGCTCGTGATCCTCGGTGCCGCCACCGCGCTCGCCGCGATGCTCGCGATGACCGCGCTGCAGCGCCCCGCACGGCCCATCAGCCAGGCGGACATCGACGCCGCCGTACTGCACACGCTCGAGACCAAGGACCTGCCGTCGCAGGCGGCACGCGCCTTCGACCGGATCGCCGGGTCCGTAGTCCGCGTGCGCGACCTCGCCGACGCCGACGACGACTCGGTGGTCGAGTCCGGCGTCGGCACGGGCGTCGTCATCGTCGACAACGGCCTGATCCTCACCAACCTCCACGTCGTGCTCGGCGCGAAGAAGATCGGCGTCGTATTCGCCGACGGCCTCGAGAGCGAGGCCAGCGTGGTGAGCGTGCAGCCGGAGCACGACCTCGCGGTGCTGAAGGCGAAGACGTTGCCCGACGACCTCAAGGCGGCGACGTTGCGCTCCACCTCGGACCTGTTGCCAGGCGACCGCGTGGTCGCGGTCGGGTTCCCCTTCGGCATCGGACCCTCGGTCAGCGAGGGCGTGATCTCCGGCCTGCGGCGCGAATACAGCTCGCCGGAAGGCAAGCGGATCCTGACCAACCTGATCCAGTTCGATGCCGCCGCGAACCCCGGCAACTCGGGCGGCCCGCTCGTCACGATGGATGGCGAGGTCGTAGGCATCGTCACAGGCATCCTCAACCCGACGAAGCAGCGTGTGTTCATCGGCATCGGTTTCGCGGTGCCGATCGAGAACGCGGCCGCCGGCGTCGGACTGTCGCCGTTCTGATCGGAGCCCCATGAACGTTCCCCACGACGCGCGCGGCAGCGATGCCGCGCTTCCCGAGCGCATCCTCTACGAGGTGAAGAAGATCGTCGTCGGCCAGGACGCGTTCCTCGAGCGCGTGCTGGTGGCGATGCTCGCGCAGGGCCACCTGCTCGTCGAGGGGGTCCCCGGCCTCGCCAAGACGCTGACGGTGAAGACGCTCGCCCGGACCATCCGCGGCACGTTCAAGCGCATCCAGTTCACGCCGGACCTCGTGCCCGCCGACCTGACCGGCACGCGCATCTACAACCAGCGGACCGGCGAGTTCTCGACGTCGCTCGGTCCGGTGTTCGCGAACCTGCTGCTCGCCGACGAGATCAACCGCGCGCCGGCGAAGGTGCAGAGCGCGCTGCTCGAGGTCATGCAGGAGCGCCAGGTGACGATCGCCGGCGAGACCTACCGGGTGCCCGAGCCGTTCCTCGTCATGGCGACGCAGAACCCCATCGAGACCGAGGGCACCTACCCGCTGCCCGAGGCGCAGGTGGACCGCTTCATGATGAAGGTGCTGGTGGGCTACCCGAGCGAGGCGGAGGAGTTCGTCATCGTCGAGCGGGTCACGGGCCCGCTGCCGGAGGTCGTTGCTGTCGCGACGACCGAAGAGCTCGCCGTGCTCCAGCGCCAATGCCGCGCAGGCTACGTCGAGCCCTCGCTCGTCCAGTACGCCGTGCGCCTCGCCGCGGCAACGCGCGAGCCGGAGCGCCATGGCGTCAAGGGATTGCAGAAGTACCTCACTTACGGCGCCAGTCCTCGCGCGCCGATCCACCTCATCGAGGGCGCCCGCGCCCTCGCGTTCCTGCGCGGGCGCGACTACGCGGTCCCCCAGGACGTCACCGATCTCGTGGCCGATGTGTTCCGCCACCGCCTGGTCCTGTCCTACGAGGCGCTCGCCGAGGGCATCACGGCCGACGAGATCATCGGCCGCGTGATGCAGCACGTGCGCGCGCCGGAAAAGCCGCTGCACAAGCATGCCGAGCCAGCCGTCGCCTGAAGGCGTCCTGAGGCGCGTCGAATGGACGGTGCTGCGCAGGCTTGACGGCCTGCTGCAGGGCGACTACCGCACGCTCTTCCGCGGCAACGGCATCGACCTCGCGGACCTGCGCGAATACCAGTACGGCGACGACGTACGCCACATCGACTGGAACGTCACCGCGCGGCTGCAGGTGCCGTACGTCCGCGAATACCACGAGGATCGTGAAGTCACGGCGTGGTTCCTCCTCGACCTCAGCCCGTCCGTGGACTTTGGCTCCAACCGGGTGCGCAAGCGCGGGATCGCGGAGGAGGTCGTCGCGCTGCTGGGCAGGCTCCTCACGCGGCACGGCAACCGGATCGGGGCGCTGCTTTACGGCAGCGCCGTAGAAGCGGTCATTCCCGCAGGCACGGGACGCCGGCACCTGCTGCGCATCCTGCATGCGATGCAGCGACCGATGCCCGCCATGCCGGGCTCGACGACGGACCTGCGCACGTTGCTCGCCGCGGCGGCGCAGCTCGTGCGAC
>CAYQAF010000345.1:0-3300 GCA_964415375.1 uncultured Alcaligenaceae bacterium | reverse complement strand
TCGTCGCCCTGATCTGCTCGAACAGGCCGGCCGTGAGGTCGCCGCCGTACAGGTTGAATCGGAACAGGTCCAACTTGAAGGCGAAGAACAGGATGACGATGAACACCATGATCGGGATGACCTTGGCCACCGTGACGATGCTGTTGATGAACGCCGCCTGCTGCACGCCGCGCAGGATCAGGAAGTGGAACAGCCAGATGCCCACCGAGGCGACGACGATGGCCACCACCGTGTTGCCTTCGCCGAAGACCGGGAAGAACGCGCCCAGCGTCGACTTGATCAGCACCCAGTACGAGACGTTGCCGATGCAGCTGCCGATCCAGTAGCCGAAGGCGGAGAGAAAACCCGGGTAGTCGCCGAAGCCGGCCTTCGCGTAGGCGAAGACGCCGGCGTCCATTTGGGGCTTGCGCTCGGCCAGCGCCTGGAACACCCGCGCCAGCATGTACATGCCGGTGCCGGCGATCAGCCAGGCGATCACCGCGCCCATCGGCCCGGTGGCGTTGGCAAAGGTCCGGGGCAGGGAAAAGATGCCCGCGCCGACCATGCTGCCCACGACCATCGCGGTCAGCGCCATTCGCGTCATCTTCTGTTCACCGGCCATCATGTCTCCTGTGGTTGTGGGCGGCCCCGGGTCCGTGACGGCAACCGGGCGAACCGGCAGTCCGGAGGATCGTCGCTTCCCGCGGCCGGAAGCGTCGACCGGGCGCGGTCACCGTCTCGGCGCCGCGGAGTGCCGCAGCCTGGTCATCGAGCCAAGGCCAATGGAGGCCTGTGGCACAATGCTTCCGCGCGGTCGGTCGGACAAGCTAGCATCCTCCCAGGACCCGGCGACACCCGGTGCCTCAGCCAGATTCTTATCGGGCGATAATAAAAGGTGGTGGGCGCCGGAGACACCTGCGGCCCGCCTCGCCCGCGTCGCGCTCGATGAGGCCATGGCGTCCAACGACCTGATCCAGCGGCTGCCCAGGCACCTGAAGATGGGCGAGCTGCGCGTCTTCGTCACGGTGCTCGAGCACCGCAGCTTCCGCAAGGCCGCGGCGGTGCTCCACCTGTCGCAACCGGCGGTCACCAAGGCCATCGCGAGCCTCGAGGAGACGCTCGGCTGCAAGCTCTTCCACCGCGTGGCCAGCGGCGTCGAGGCGACCGTGCACGGCGCGAGTTTCGCACCGCGCGCCGTGGCCGTCTTCGACGAGTTGCGACGCGCAGCGCAGGACATTTCGCTCGTGTCGAGTGGCGCCCACGGCACCCTGCGCGTGGGCATCGTGCCGATGCCGGCGATCCCGATGCTGCCGGTGGCGATCAACCGCCTCGCGCACAGCCATCCCGGCATCTTCGTGTCGGTGGTCGAGGCCCGCGAGGCCGAGCTGCTCGATCGTCTGCGCCGGCGCGACATCGAGGTGGCGATCCTGCGGCTCGCGGTGCTCGACCCGGCCGAGGACCTGCAGGCGGCGCCGCTGTTCGAGGAAACGCGCTGCGTCGTCGCGGCCAGCGACCACCCGCTCGCCCGACGCAGCGGCCTGACGTGGCCGGATCTGCTGCGGGAGCGCTGGGTGATGCCGCCGCCCGACTGCATCTTCTACGAGCACGTGCAGGCAACGCTGCGGCAGTCCGGCTTGCCCATGCCGCACCACGTGGTCGAGGCGTTCTCCATCCACATCCAGTTCGCCATGGCGCTGCACGCGGGCTTGCTGTCCTTCGGCATGCGGTCGCAGACCGTCTTCGCACCGGGCAAGGAATTCCTGGTGCGCCTGCCCTTCGACCTGGCGGCGCCCCCCACGGCTGTGGCGGCCGTATCGCTCAAGTCGCACGAGCCCAGCCCGTTGTCGCGGCTCCTGGTCGAAAACATCCGCGCCATCGCTCGCACGGATTAGGCCGGCGCACCCGCGTCAGCACGACTACGGATGCACGCGCGCGCGGCGCACCGGCGTCACCCGACGGGGCACGCTAGTCATTGCCACGCGCGCCGCAAACGGCGTCTGCATGGACGTCTGCTAGGATCCGGCGCGGGCGTCTCCGCCCGATCGTCGATCCGGAACACCCGATGCCCAATGCAGGACTGCAGGCGCTCGTCTACGGTGCGGTGCTCGCGCTGATCATCGGCTGGGTGCTGTACATCGGCAGGGGCGTCTTCGTCCCCGTCGTGCTCGGCGTGCTGGTGGTCTACGTGATCGTCGGACTGACCCGGCTGCTGGCGCGATTGCCGCTGCTTGGTCGCATGCTGCCGGACAAGCTCGCGTACGCGCTGTCAATGCTGCTCATCACCGCCGGCTTCGCATTCGCCGCGTACCTGGCGGTCGCCAACGTCGACGGCGTCATCGCCCGCGGGCCGATGTATCAGGAATCGCTGCTCGCGTCGATCCAGCAGCTCGCGGTGCGGCTGGGTGTCGAAACCGAGCCTACCTGGATCTCGCTGCGGCAGGACCTGCTGGCACAGATCAACGTGCAGCGGGCCATCGGCTCGACGGTCGCCTCGGTGACGTCGATGCTGGTCGGCCTCGTCGTCATATTCCTCTACGCGACCTTCCTGCTGCTCGAGCTGCGCCACTTTCCCGCCAAGCTGGCGGGCCTGTCGAGCGATCCGCAGCGCGTCGACCGCGTGCGGAAGGTGACCAACGACATCAATGCACGGATCGGATCGTACCTGGCGCTGAAGACCGTGTTGAGCCTGCTGCTCGGCGCGGTCTGCTGGGTGATCATGACGCTGATGGGGCTGGAGTTCGCGCTGTTCTGGGCGGTGCTGATCACGCTGCTCAACTATGTTCCGTACATCGGCTCGTTCCTCGGCGTGGCGTTGCCGGCGACGATGGCCATCGTCCAGTTCGCCGACGTCAACACCGTCGTGATGCTGCTCGTCTACCTGTCCATCGCCCAGTTCGCGATCGGCAACTTCCTCGAACCGTACGTCATGGGCAACAGCCTCAACTTGAGCCCGTTCGCGATTCTGGTCAGCCTGACGGTGTGGTCGGGTCTCTGGGGCATCGCCGGCGCATTCCTGGCCGTGCCGATCACCTCGATCATGACGATCGTGCTCGCCGGATTCGCCGGGACACGCCCGATCGCCGTGCTGCTGTCGCGAGACGGCCGCGTGTAGCGCAATAAGTAGGGTCAGACTCGACTTTCGAACAATTGGGGTCAGACCCCACTATCAACAGGTGGGGTCTGACCCCAATTGTTCCAGTTGTTCGCTACTTGCGCAGCGCCGCGTCGACCATTCCGCGCAGCTCCTCGAGGCCGAACGTCGGCAGCGGCTTGCCGTTGACGAAGTACTCGGGCGTCTTCACGACCTTGAGGGCCTTCGCA